>NZ_DJIQ01000051.1:0-118506 GCF_002433705.1 Oceanicaulis sp. UBA6590 | reverse complement strand
GGCAAGCAGATGGCGATTGACGCCGACCTGTCCTCGGGCCTGATCAACGAGGATGAAGCCCGCAAGCGCCGCAAGGAGCTTGAAGAGCAATCGAACTTCTTCGGGGCCATGGACGGCGCCAGCAAGTTCGTGCGCGGCGACGCCATGGCGGGCATCCTGATCACCTCGATCAACCTGATTGGCGGCATGATCATCGGCGTCGCCCAGTCGGGCATGGATTTCGGCTCGGCGGCGAACACCTTCTCGACGCTGACCATCGGCGACGGTCTGGTCTCCCAGATCCCGGCGCTGATCGTGTCGCTGGCCGCCGGCCTTCTCGTCTCCAAGGCGGGGGTGGACGGTGCAGCGGAAGAAGCCGTGTTCGGCCAGCTTTCGGCCAACCCCGCCGCCATGGGCATGGTGGCCGGCACCTCGCTGGCCATCGGCCTGCTGCCCGGCATGCCGCTGATCCCGTTCGGCCTGATGGCGGCCGGCGCCGGCGCCCTAGCCTGGACCAGCGCCCAGCGACGCGAGAAAGCCGTGGAGACCGAAGCGCGCGAAGCCCTGGCCGAGGAAGAGGCCGCGGCCCAGGGACCCGATCCGACGGATGCGCCGATCGAGGACACCCTGCATATCGACGAGCTGAAGATCGAGCTGGGCTACGCGCTCCTGCCGCTCATCAACGATGTCGAGGGGCGCCGACTGACCGATCAGATCAAGGCGCTGCGCCGCAATCTCGCCCAGGACAGCGGCTTCGTGCTGCCGAGCGTTCGCATCGTCGACAATATGCAGATGCCCGGCGAGCAATACGTGCTGCGCGTGAAGGAGATGGAGGCCGGCGTCGGCGAGCTGAAGATCAACCAGATCCTCGCCATGAACCCGTCCGGCGCCCAGGTCGAACTGCCCGGAACCCACGTCAAGGAGCCGGCCTTCGGCCTGCCCGCCACCTGGATTGATGAGAGCAATCGCGAGGAAGCCACCTTCCGCGGCTATACGCTGGTGGACCCGGCGGCCGTGCTGGTCACGCATCTGACCGAAATCCTGCGCGACAACATGGCCGAGCTTCTGAGCTATTCGGAAACCGAGAAGCTGCTCGACGCCCTGTCGCCCCAGCATCGCAAGCTGGTGGACGAGATCACCCCGGGCCAGATCACCCGCGCCGGCATCCAGCGCGTTCTGCAGAACCTCTTGAAGGAGCGCGTCTCGATCCGCGACCTCGCCGCCATCATCGAGGGCATTGCCGAGGCGTCCGGCGCGACCAACAATCTCGACGCCATGACCGAGCATGTGCGCACGCGTCTGGCGCGTCAGATCTGCTACGCCAATCGCGGCCCGGACGGCAATCTGCCGGTGCTGTCGCTGAGCCCGCAATGGGAGCAGGCCTTCGCCGAAGCCCTGATCGGGGATGGCGAACGTCGCCAGCTGGCGCTCGCGCCCAGCAAGCTGCGCGAGTTTGTCGAGGTTGTGCGCGCCGCCTTTGACCGGGCGGGGATGAGCGGAGATGTCCCGGTGCTGCTGACCAGCCCGCATGTGCGCCCCTATGTGCGCTCGCTGACCGAACGCTTCCGCCCGCAAACCGTGGTCATGAGCCAGAACGAAATTCACCCCAGCGCCCGGCTCAAGACCGTCGGGCAGGTCTAGACCTGTAGAGGAGAGATGGCGCGATGCGCCTGCGCACCTACACCGGAGACAGCCTCAGCACCGTCATGGCGCAAGTCCGCCGTGAGCTGGGGCCTGATGCGGTGATCATCTCCACGACCGATTCCCCCGAAGGCGGAGTGCAGGTGCGCGCGGCGGCCGAGCGCGGCGCCGTGCAGCCCAGGGCTGAAACCCCGGAAGCGGCGCTGGCCAAGCGGGAAAAGGCGCGCATCACGGCGCGCGGCGAGGCGGATGAAGGCCTGACCCGGATTGCGCGCGCGCTCGGCTGGCACCTGCCGCCCGAACGCGCCTCTGAGGCCCTGATGGACAGCGCAATGGCGCTGGAGGACGGTGAAGCCACCGCCACGCTCGCCCGGGCGCTCGACCAGCGCTATGGCGTGCATCCGCTCGAACCCGATCCCGGTCGCCCGGTGCTGCTGGCGGGGCCGCCAGGTTCCGGCAAGTCCTCCGCCATCGCCAAGCTGGCCGCGCGCGCCGTCGCCCAGGGCCATGCCCCGGTCCTGGTCAGCGCGGACTCCCGGGCCGGCGCGGCCGAGCAGATGACCGCCTATGCCGATGCGCTGGACCTGCCGCTGGAGTGCGTCACAGGGCCCAGAGAGCTGCGCTCCGTGCTGGAAGGCCTGCCGGCCGGCCCGGTGCTGATCGATGTGGCCGGACTCAATCCGTTTGATCTTGATCAGCTCGATGATCTCGCCGCCCTGGCGGATGCGTCTGACGGGGAAATCGTTGCGGTGCTGGACGCCGGCATGACGCCGGGAGACGCCGAAGATGCCGCGGCTTTGTTCAGCTCGATCGGCGCCGGCCGCGTCATCGCCACCAAGCTTGATATCGCGCGACGCCTGGGCGCGCTTCTGGCGTTCGGCGAGGCGGGGCTCGCCTATGCGCAGATTTCCGCCTCCCCCTATATCGGCGACGGTCTCGCGCCCGCCACCGCGCTACGCCTGTCCAGACTGCTACTGGAAGACCCCGGAGAGGAGCTCCCGGCATGACGAATTTCGCTACAGACGCCGGCATGGCCCTGAGCGCGCCCCGTCGCGCCGGGCCGCTGCTGGCCATTGCGTCCGGCAAGGGCGGGGTGGGCAAGACCACGCTCGCCATCGCCATGGCCCATGCCTTTTCCAGGCGGGGCCAGCGCACGCTGCTGGTGGACGCCGATCTGGGGATGGCCAATGTGGACGTCCAGCTGGGCGTCAGCGCAGTCAGTGATCTCGCTTCGGTCGTGGCGGGCGATCTCAGCCTCGCCGAAGCGGTGAATTCAGCGGGCGAGGACAGTTTCGACCTGATCGCCGGACCGTCAGGCTCCGCCGCCCTTGCCGGGCTGGATCTTGAGAACGTCAACCGGCTGGCGGCGGGCGTCACCGCCGCCTCCATGGCCTATGACCGCACCCTGATCGACCTGGCCGCCGGAGCCGAGCGCTCCACCATTCGCCTCGCCGCCGCAGCCGATGACGTGATCGTCGTGCTCAATGATGAACCGACCTCGCTGACTGACGCCTACGCCTTCGTGAAGACCCTGCGCATGCGTGACGAGGGCGCCAGCCCCTTCGTCGTGGTCAACAATGCGCCCGATCACGCCTCCGCGCAGGCCGCGTATGCGGGCTTTGCCAAGACCTGTGAGAGCTTTCTGGGCTTCCGTCCGCCGCTGGCCGGCATTGTGCGGCGCGACCCGCATGTGCCCCAGGCGATTCGCGCCCAGGTCATGCTGGAGAAACGCTATCCCGCCTGTGACGCCGCCTCTGACATCGGCAAGCTCGTCAGGGCTCTGGAGCATGGCGTTCCGGTCAAGTAGACTGGCCGGGCCCTGGGGGGCGCGAGACGACAGGACCTCGACAAGAGGCCGGAACACGGGGGGTGCGCATGGCGGGCAATGACGCCTGGAGCCTGTTATGGGCGGGTTTCACATTCTTTGATCTGTCCTTCATCCTGATGGCGGGAATCGTGGCGGCGCTGGCCATGCGCCGCTGGGGACAGCTGACCGCCGCCGCCCTGATCGCCTACGCCGTGGACGTGCTGCTTCGCTTCACGCTGGAATTCATGAGCGCGGGCGACATGCCGGCCAATTTCGCAATGGACCTGGCCTTTGCCCGCATGGACATGCACGCCCTGTCCGCCATGCTGCGCCCCTTCCTCTATTTCGGGACCATCGCCATCCTGTTCGGGATCAAGAAGCGCTATGGCGGCTAGCCCGTCTGCATCTGAAGCACGGCCAGCCTGCATCCTGATCTGAAAGCGGCGCCGCCAGGACGCTGCGCCTGACAGGATCTCCGCATGCTTCACACTGCACTGACCGCCCTCGCCCTGCTCTACCCGCTCTCCGCTGATATTCAGATGGGGGGTGGCGAAACCGCCAATGCGCCAGCGCTTGATCAGCTGTGCGCGTCACAGACCCGTCGCGAACTGGACCCGTCCGAGCTTCCGCTCGCTCAGACGAGCCATGTCCAGATCGATTGCGACGGCTATGTCTTCAGGAATGCCCCGCGCCGGGCGGAATTCGTGTTCGCGGACGACCGACTGACCCATGTCTGGATCTTGCTGGAGCCCGATGAGCTGGATGCGCTGGAAGCGGATCTCACCCAGGACCATGGCGCGCCCTCGGTCAGAACGGACAGTTTCAGCGCCTTTTTCAATGCGCGGGCGGCGGTGCGGCGCGATGTTCCCGAAGCGCTCTTCTATTCCGAAGAGGCCGCGCCGCTGTTTGAAGCCTTCTTCGGCGATCAGGGCTGATCCCAGCTTGCGAGCAAAAGAAAAAGGACGCGTCCGGATGGACGCGCCCTTTTGATAAGCAGATTGCGGTGACCGCTTACTGGTCATCACCCTCTTCAGGCTGCGGCTCGGCAGCGGGCTCTTCAGCCTCAGAAGCAGGGGCGGCAGCGTCGCCCTCATCCATCATCTCAGGTTCGACGGCATCATCCATGGCGACCGAGTCAGCGTCAGCCTCCTCGTTCATGTCGCCCTCAGCCATCTCCGCCTCTTCAGCCGGGGTCGCCAGCGGTTCAGGGAACGGCATGTCAGAGCTGCCTTGCTCATGCATGTAGGCGATCAGGTTGATGCGATCTTCCTGGTCGCGCAGGCCGGCGAAGCTCATCGCCGTGCCCGGAATATAGCGGCGCGGATTTTCCAGGAAGTTGTAGAGGTTCTCATAGTGCCAGTCCGGCGTGGTCGTCGCATATTCCTGCATGGCGCCGGAATAGTTGAAGCCGTCCACGGCGGCCACGGCGCGACCCAGGACACCATACAGGTGCGGGCCGGTGCCATCAGCCATGCCGGAATCAAATGTGTGGCAGCTGGCGCAGCGACGCGCGACGCGCTCACCGGCGCTCACATCGGCGCTGGCGAGCAGAAGACCGAAATCGACCGGTCCTTCTTCCTCTTCCTCGGCGGCGCCAGTGTTCTCCAGCGCGGCCAGGTCAACCGGGTAGCCATATTCCTCGGGCTGTTCGACATGGAACAAGCTGTCACCAAGAGTGGTCAGCCCCAGGACCACCAGAGCGATCGCCAGGAGAGCGGCAGCCAGCTTATTGAAGAAAAGAGAGCCCATGAGCGTCCTCACCGATCCCTACTGATACAAACGGAGTGTGGCGGTGTTTGGCACGCTCCGGCGAAAGAGGCAACCAGTTCACACCGCTTCGAAAGGTATTGCCCAGTTCAATCTGACAAGCGCGACAGGGCGTCGCAGGTCTCAGTCCGAACCGGCAGCGAGCCATCTTTCTATCAGCATACGCGCGATTGAGAAGTGCGATGGCATCATCCGGGCGATCTCGCTGTTGAAAAGCGTGCGCACCTCTTCGCGCATGAACCAGCGCGCATCCTCCAGATCATCATCGGGCACGACCTCGCCCGGTTCGACTTCGGCCATCAGACCGATCATCAGCTGGGAGGGAAACGGCCAGGGCTGGGTCGTGACATACTCCACCGAGGTCACCTTGAGGTGGACTTCCTCGGCCACTTCACGGGCGCAGGCCGCGTCCACGGTTTCGCCAGGCTCCATGAAGCCCGCGAGCGTGGAGTACATGCCTTCCGGCCAGTTGGGCTGGCGGCCGAGCACGCATTTGTCGCCTGCATGCACCAGCATGATCACGCTGGGATTGACCCGCGGGAAGTGCTCGGTCTGACAGGAGGGACAGATCCGCTTGGACCCGGCATCCGCGCCCACAGTCTTCTCGCCGCAATTGGAGCAGAAGGCATGCTCGCGATGCCACATCAGGAGCGAGCGGGCGCGCCCGAACGTGCTGGCGAGCTCTGGCGGGGCGTGAATGGCCGATTGTCGGAAGTCGGGGCCTTTCTCGGCCACGCCCTTTTCCACCGCGCCGGCGAACCAGGGCGCGCCATCCAGCAGGCCCAGGAATATCAGCCCCGGCGATTTGAGCGGCAGGCGCGCAGCGTATTTGGCGCGCATGATCAGGGGCGCGCCCTGCTCATCCATGGCCAGATCCCCGCCTGCAAACAGGACAGCCTGCGCCTTGCGGTCCGCAAGCTGGCTTTCGATCCAGTCCGGATCAGACCGGAGCAATCCCGCGTGATCGAGCGCGGCGTCGGTGAACGTCAGTTTCATGTCCCGCGTTCTAGCGCGCATCGGGGGGCGGACGCCAGAGAGAAACGACCTCACGCCTCGCTCGCTATCGTGTGAAAACCTGTTGATCAATCAGTCTCTTTTCAGCTTCCGCTCCCTCCCCCATCTGCGGGTCGTCGCATTGACCGGCGTCGCAATTCGCTGCGCCGCCCCCAAGGATGGAGCCTTCCATGACCGATTTTAATCTCTACGACGAAACCAACGCCCCGGAAGCGGCGCGTCCGGTGCTGGCGACCGCCAAGAGCGCCTTCGGCTTTGTGCCGAACCTTCTGGGCACGCTCTCTGAAAGCCCGGCGGCGGCTGAAGCCTATCTGACCCTTGCCGGCATTGTGGACAAGACAAGCCTCTCCCCGGCCGAGCGTCAGATCGTGCTTCTGACCGTGTCCTATGAGAACACCTGTCATTACTGCATGGCCGCGCACTCCACGCTGGCTGGCGGCGCGGGCGTTGACGCCGCGACCCTGACCGCCCTGCGCAATGGCGCGCCCCTGCCCGACGCCCGGCAGGAAGCCCTGGCCCGCTTCACCCGCACCCTGGTGCGCGAGCGCGGCTATGCCAGCGACGCCGAGATCAAGGCCTTCCTGGACGCCGGCTATACCAAGGCGAACATCTTCGACGTCATCACCGCCACCGCGCTGAAGACGATCTCGAACTACGCCAACCACATTGCCGAAACCCCGGTCGATGCGCCTTTCCAGGCCCAGACCTGGGCGAAACCGGCCGCCGCCTGATCCTTGCCGACAGGTTAACGACCCCAGGCCATGACGGAATTCCGACGGCGTTTCGCCATGGCCCGGACACCCTTCGCCACGGCTTGGCCACAATGCGTCGCAGAACTGCAACACTGCGTTTTTACTGACATTTTTCGCAGCACAAGCAGGCTTGCGAACCCTGATCTCCGGGCACAACTCTCAGCGCGGGCTGGGGCTCGAACCGGAACCCTCAAGCGTCACAGAAAGACAAAAACCATGCAAAAGACGATCCTCCTCTCCACCGCCGCCGCCCTGCTGATCGCTGGCGGCGCTTCCGCGCAAGAGTCCAAATGGAATATCGGCGCCGGCTACACCTATTTCGACGCCTCTGACGTCGAACTGGACGTCATCAACGTCCGCGGCGGCTATGACTTCACCCCGTATTTCGGCCTTGAAGGCGAGCTTCTGGTCGGCCTGGAAGACGAAGACCTCTCCGTCGCCGGCGTGCCGGCGGAAGTCGGCCTCGACTATGGCCTGGGCATCTACGCCAAGGCGCAATACCCGCTGGCCGAGCAAGTCTCCGTCTACGGCCGTCTGGGCTATGCCTATCACGAGTTCGACGCCTCTGTCGCAACCGTGAACCTGGACGACAGCTCGGACGCCTTCGCCTTCGGCGGCGGTCTGGAATGGACCGTGTCCGGCCCGAACGCGGTGCGTCTGGACTACACCCGGTACGAATATGATGGCGACGGCGACGCAGACGCCTTCTCCATCAACTATGTGCGTCGCTTCTAGGCGATCGCCATATCGGCATGAGAAACGGGCGCGGCCATGGCCGCGCCCGTTTTGTTTGCGCCCAGAGTCAGACGCCCGGATACGAGCGCACCTCTTCCCTCTCTGAGCCCGCGCACGGGTCTTTCTTCCTGGCGACGGGCTGCGGGTGCGGCATGGCGCCCTCACCCCCTCAGGGGGGCTGGACAAATCGGCGCCTCTTTCTGAAAATGCGAATTGTTCGCAATAAGGAGAGTCGCCATGACCTGCGCCGTCGTAGAATTTCCCGCCTCAAGGACAGAGGCGTGCGCCCCGTCCGTCACCGACTGGCTCGACAGTCAGGCGCGGGTCATAGAGATCTGGATTGATCGTCTGGTGGCGACAGGCGGCGATGTCGGGCTGATCGCAGTGCTCGATCAGCACGCCGCCTTCCTGCGTGATGCGCTCGAGCGCAGCGCGGCCGGCGAAACCGTCTAGGCGGCCGAGCTGATCAGCTCGGCGTAGAAGTCGTTCTCAAAATCGGCGTTGGCCGCGAGACCGTCACGGCCGCTCAGCTTCACGGCGTCGCGAAAGGCGGAATAGATCAGCCGGTCAGACAGGCTCATCTCCCGCTCGGCGTCGCCATTGGCGCGGATGCGCGCCCAGCGCCAGATCGCCAGCTTGAGGGCGATTCCGGACCAGTCATCCGCTTTCTGCGCGCTGACGGCCGGCAGCAAATGGACAAGGTCGGGGTTTTCACCCTCGGTTTTCATCTGTTTGAGCTGCTCGAAGACAAATTCTATGAATTCAGAGTCGTTCACACACACACTCCGTCTGGGGTTGAACGGCGTTCAAACACCGAAGCGCGGGGTATAGTTAAAATTGAATAGGGGTCACGTCGCGTAATTCAGGGACAAACAAGGGCAAGGCTGCCTTATTTTTCCTTATTGTCGCCTTGCTGACGAGAACGCCTCTGAAACGCTGCAACTAAAACGTTATCAATCCGACCCTTAGCGCTTTAAGCACGGCCGCGATCCGGTTGGAGGCATTCAGCTTCACAAAGGCGCGCCGCATGATCGTATCCACAGTGTGAGGCGAAACACCCAGTATCGCAGCGATGACTGCGTTACTTTTGCCACGGGCGAGCCATTGCAGGATCTCAACCTCGCGTTCGGAGAGGTGCGGCGGCGCCGGAGCATCGTAATCACGCAGCATGATCGTCCGGCTATAAAGCTCCTGGCACCCCAGCTGCAGCATCCGCAGCTGGATGGCTGTGAGGTTGAACGCCCCGGAGAACCGCCCGCACGCGACAAAAGCCGCAAGGCCGTACGGGCCGAACACCGGAATGGTGAACCCGTCCACGAACCCGGACTGGCGAAGCAGTTCAAACAGGCGCTGGCTGAACCGGGTTCCCGGCGTGGTCTGTTCCACCTCGAACCAGAATTGCGGCTGCAAGGCCGTGGCGGCCCGGCTGGTCACCGGATCGTGGTCATACAAACGCTCCTCGAAATAGACGTCCTGCATGGCTTCGGGAAAAGTATTGTATTCAAAGTCAAAGGAGGTGTCGGCTGCATCAAACGGGCTGGGCAGCACCTGATAGCCGAAGGCTTCAACGCCAAACGTCTCCACGAAGGCCTTGAACGCATGACACAAGGCTTCATCGGTGTCGGCTTGGGCGCTTTGCTCCAGAAAGCTGAGGAGCGTCTCGGCCATCTCTTTCCCCGTTTCTGGGAAAAGTGGAACACCGCTCCAGCGAATTGGCAAGCGAAAGCGGACCCGCTTCAATAAATTCAGTTGGTTAATTCGCTTCCCTTGAATCCTGATCGGGCTCACCCTGTCAGAGGGAGGGCGCTCAATGGCGCTCCACCGCCCCGGTTCACAGAACTGTGGACACCTGCGGGCCCGCCTTGCGTTTCAGCCCCTCAATCGCGATATTAGCCGAAGGAAGGCCGGCGGCGGACGAGCCCCTCGCCAACCCGGTCAGGTCCGGAAGGAAGCAGCCGTAACGAGTTTCGGTTCGGGTCGCCGTCCGGTCTTCCGCCGTCTTCCGCGTCAGTTCATCTCCCGCAGCACCCGCATCCGGGCGCGCGGCCCCGCGCGAAGGACACGCTCCTGTGATGGATGATCCCCACTCCGACGCGCCTGAGTCTGACGCCCATGAGGCCTATGACGGCCCGGCTCTGCCCGGTCTCGAGCCTGAAGCGCCCAGGGATTCGGGGTATCAGGTGCTGGCGCGCAAATACCGCCCGCAAACCTTTGACGACCTGATCGGCCAGGAGCCGATGGTGCGCACGCTGACCAATGCGTTCGCCTCCGGCCGGATCGCCCATGCCTACATGATGACCGGCGTGCGCGGGGTCGGAAAAACCACGACCGCGCGCCTGATCGCCCGCGCGCTCAATTACGAGACCGACGAGGTCCACCAGCCATCCATCAAGCTCACCCCGCCGGGCCGGCATTGCGACGCCATTGCGCGCTCGGCCCATGTAGATGTGATGGAGATGGACGCCGCGAGCCGCACCGGCATTTCCGACATCCGCGAGATTCTCGACGGGGTGCGCTATGCCCCCGTCAGCGCGCGCTACAAGGTCTACATCATTGACGAGGTGCACATGCTGTCCACCTCGGCCTTCAACGCGCTCCTCAAGACGCTCGAGGAACCGCCCGAGCATGTGAAGTTCATCTTCGCCACCACCGAGATCCGCAAGGTGCCCGTCACCGTGCTGTCGCGCTGTCAGCGCTTTGATCTCAAGCGTGTGGATCGCGACGTGCTCACCGATCATCTGGCGCGCATCTGCGAGAAAGAGAACGCCAGCGTCGAACGCGACGGCCTCGCCGCCATCGCCCGCGCCGCCGAAGGCTCGGTGCGCGATGCGCTGTCGCTTCTGGATCAGGCGATCGTTCAGGCGGATGCCGGGCAAAGCGTCACCGCGGACCAGATCCGCGACATGCTGGGTCTTGCGGACCGCTCCCGCGTGCTCGACCTTCTCGAAGCCGCGCTCGAGAACCGCGCCAAGGATGCGCTTGATGAGCTGCGCCACCAGTATGATAGCGGCGCGGATCCGCAAGTGCTGATGCGCGATCTTCTCGATCATCTGCACGCGGTCAGCCGCATCAAGGCGGCGGGCCCGTCCGCCGATCTCGGCGAGGCGCAGGAGACCGTGGACCGGCTGGCGAAGCTGGCCGAGGCCCATTCGCTCGCCTCGCTCGGTCGGTTGTGGAAGACCGCTTTGACCGGGCTTGAAGACGTGCGCAATGCCCCCGACCCGGTCTCGGCGGCGGAAATGGCGGTGATCCGGCTGATGGCCGCGGCCAGCCTGCCCAGCCCCGAAGACGCGGCCCGTCTTCTCGCCGGGGTCGCCCCGTCAGGCGGTGGGGCAAACCCTAGCACCGGTCCGGGGGGCGCGCCGTCCGGACCGCAAGCGAGTTACGTTGCGCCCGAACCCGAATTTCACGGGCCCAAGGATCTTGATGCGCTCATCGCCCTGGTCGACGAGGCGCGCGATATCGGTCTGAAGCTCGATATCGAGCGCTGCTTCCGCCCGGTCTCGATCAAGCCTGGCGCCATCGTCTTTGAACCCACGCAAAACGCGCCCAGCAATCTGGGCGGGCGCATCGCCGCCTTCCTGCAGGAGCAGACCGGCGAGCGCTGGCTGGTGGATTCCAAGCCCAAATCCAAGGGCGGGGAGACCATCGCGGAACGTCGTGAGCGTCAGCATGAAGAGCGCATGGACGCCGTGCGGCGCGATCCGGCCATGGTGAAGGCTCTGACCCTGTTCCCGGGCGCGGAAATCCTCACCGTTGACGACGCCGCCCCGCTTCCCACATCTGAAGACGAAGACGACACCACTGCGCGGCAGGAGACCTCCCGATGAAAGACCTAGGCGGGCTGATGAAAAAAGCCCAGGAAATGCAGGCCAAGATGACCGAGGCCCAACAGCGCCTCGAAACGCTGGAAGTCACCGGCGAGGCTGGCGCGGGTCTGGTGAAACTCACGCTCACCGCCAAGGGCGAGATGCGCGGGCTGGAGATCGACAAATCCGTGATCGATCCTGAAGATCCGGCCATGCTTGAGGACCTGATCAAGGCCGCCCATAACGACGCCAAGCGCAAGGCCGACCAGGCTCAGGCCGAGGCCATGAGCGAGGCCACCAAGGGCATGGGCCTGCCGCCGGGCATCGACCTGCCGTTCGGGACCAAGCCGGGGCCGTTCTAGGGGCTGACCGGGGGCGGGGCCTCACCCTTGGGCGATTTGAGGCTGAACAATCCCATCTCGTCAAAGATGCGCAATTCGCGCTCTGACAATCGGTCTGACGCCTTGTCCTTGGGGAATTCCCGGAGCGACTGGAAGAGGTCGGCTTTCAGCTCGTCTTGGGTCAGGCGGTATCCCGCCACCCGGCCGGCTTCCTCGCCCGTCAGATACCGGCCCTTGAGACGATCGGCCGTGAAGACCAGCTCCAGATGGGCCAGGTTCCTGGATTGAACGATATCCATCTGATTGGAGGGGCGCGCCTCGACATCAAGATCCACCCGCCGGTCAGAGGCCTCCCAGTCGCCTATGAACTGGGACAGGGTCTCGCGGGCCATGGATTCATCATACTGATCTGACAGGATCGCTGTGATCCCGTCATGCGCCGGAACGAGGAAGCCCGCACGAGCGGTCAGTCCATCCCCCACGGGAAAGACTTCCAGGCACTCGATCCTGTGGTGGCCCACATCAAAGACGAAGAGAAGGTGGACGCGAGTCCAGTCCGCGCCCTGGGCGCGCACCATCATCTTGTAACATCCCCGATACTCATACGCCTTGGTCATCTCGTCAGACCGAACGGCGGCCGCTTCCCCATAGGCGAAGCGATAGGTGAAACCGGACAGGACACGGGAGAAGGCCAGCGCGCTCAGCTCCCGGATGGGGAACCCGTACTCGGCGTAGCCGGCCTGGCGCAGATAGCGCCCGACTGTCTGGCGAACCGTCTCACGCGAGAGAAGGGCTTCAAGCCCGGCTCTGATCTCGGCCCGGGTCAGAGTGTCCGGAGTCCTTATGAATTCCGCGATCTGCCCGGGCAGGTTCCGGGCATAGGGGCGATGAAGCCCGAAGACCTTGCGCAGTTTTTCAAACCAGCTCGGCTTGTGATCCGCCGTTTGCAAAGCCGCGCTCAGCCCGTTTTCCAGCGCCGCTCGATCCAGGAACCCGACCTCGCGCATGGCGAGAACCGCGTCCACCGCCGTATCCAGGAGTGATTTCGACATCCCTCATCCCCCAATGAGTGTGCCCGAAATAGGCTCAGCTCACCTGATGCGTGTCAAGACGACACGCTTGAATCCTCTCGCGCCTGATCATGATGGATCCGCGCGGTCTGCTAGCCGCTCCGGACCTATGGCTTTAGGGTGTCAGCGTGATTCCCTGCGTCGAGGCTTCCATGTCTGCCGGTCCTGAAATCGAGCGTCTGATCCAGCTCCTGTCCAAGCTGCCCGGGCTGGGGCCGCGCTCTGCAAGGCGCGCTTCGCTGTCGCTTCTGCAAAAGCGCGATCAGTTGATGAAGCCGCTGGCGGAAGCCATGGCGGACGCCGCGGACAAGATCAGCGCCTGCGCCGAATGCGGCAATCTGGACGTGACGGATCCGTGCTCGGTCTGCCGTGACCATCGCCGCGATGACAGCGTGATCTGTGTGGTCGAAACCGTGGGCGATCTGTGGGCGCTCGAACGCGCCGGGGCCTTCAAGGGCCGCTATCATGTGCTGGGCGGCGTGCTGTCCGCACTCGACGGCGTGGGGCCGGAAGACCTGAATGTGGCCAAGTTGATCGAGCGGGCGAACCGTGAAGACGTCAAGGAGGTCATCCTGGCGCTCAACGCCACGGTCGATGGTCAGACCACAGCCCACTTCCTCGCCGACAAACTGGCCGAAGCGAGCGTGGACATCACCTCGCTGGCGCGCGGCGTGCCCGTCGGCGGGGAGCTCGATTATCTCGATGACGGCACGCTGACAGCGGCGTTCAGATCACGCCGCCCCGCCTGACCCAGGAGCCTTCATGACCCGTCGCACGACCCATCCCGCCGGTACTGTCACACGCATCACGGTCCAGTCCAAGCTGTTGGAGGGCAATCTGCTGGGCGACCCGACCGAGCGGGTCATCGATGTCTATGTGCCCCACGGCCATGACGGGGCGGGCCTTCCGCTGCTGGTCGATCTGGCGGGGTATACCGGCTCGGGGCTGAGCCATTCAGCGTGGAAGAATTTCGGCGAGAACCTGCCCGAACGGCTGGACCGGCTGATCGGGGACGGCGCATTGCCGCCGGTCGTGGTGGCCATGCCCGATTGCTTCACCCGGCTGGGCGGCAACCAGTATATCAACTCCGCGGCCATGGGGCCGTGGGAGGACATCCTGATCAGCGAGTTCGTGCCCGCTGTGGAAGCGCGTTTCAAGTGCGGCGGAGCGGGTAAGCGCGGCGTGTTCGGCAAGAGCTCGGGCGGCTATGGCGCGATCATCCACGCGCTCAAGCATAATGATTTCTGGTCAGCGGCGGCGTGTCATTCGGGCGATATGGCCTTCGAGCTGTGCTATGCGCGCGATTTTCCCGCAGCTTTGCGCGCCATCGCCAGACACGGCTCGGTCGAAGCCTTCATTGATCAGATCGAGACCAGCAACAAGCCCAAGGGTGATGATATTCACGCCCTGATGTCGCTGGCCATGGCGGCGACCTATGACCCGGATCCCGGCCAGCCTTTCGGCGTGCGCCTGCCGGTGACGCTCGACACCTGCGAGCGCCTTGAGGACCTCTGGGCGAACTGGCTGGCCTGGGATCCGCTAACGCTGGTGGAGACCCATTTCGAGGGCCTCAAGGGGATGAAGGCGCTATTCATTGATTGCGGCGATGTGGACCAGTACGACCTAGTCTATGGCGCGCGTCGCTTGCACAGACGCCTTGAGGCGCTGGACGTCCCCCATCGCTATGAGGAATTCCCCGACACCCATTCCGGCATCGACTACCGCATGGATGTCAGCCTGCCCTGGCTGGCCAGGGCGCTGAGCTGATCAGGCCGTTCCGGGATAGAAGGTGTTCACCACCTGACCGACCTCGACGCGATTGCGTCCGCCGGACTTCGCCTGATAGAGCGCCCGGTCCGCCAGCTCGATCAGTTCATCCGGCGACAGGGCGTAGGAAAACAGCGGGGCCACCCCAAAGCTTGCGGTGATCTCGATATCCTCTCCATCCGGCGCAGTCAGCGTCAGGCGCTCGATGGCCCTGCGGCAGCGCTCTGCGGCGACCACGGCCTGATCCAGCGCACACTCGGTAAACAGGATGGCGAATTCCTCGCCGCCAATCCGGCCCAGCTTGGAGCCCGCGCGCAGTTCGTGCTTGCAGGTCGCGATGACATTGCGAATGACCTGATCACCGACAGCATGACCATAGGCGTCATTGATCCGCTTGAACCGGTCGATATCAAACAACGCGATACAGAGCAGATTGGAGTTCCGCGCGGCGCGCTGGATCTCTTCCTTCACCATCGAGACCCAGTGCCGACGCGCCATGACGCCTGTCAGCTGATCACTGCCCGCCTGGATCCGCAGCTCAAGTTCATCCACGACAAGCCTTGCGAACTTGCGAAGAATTTTGAGTTCGTGATCTGAAAAATCTCGGGGCCGGACATCCATCGCGCACAGCGTGCCCACCTGGTATCCGTCCGGACTGACCAGCGGCACCCCGACATAGGCCCGCAAGTGCGGATCGCCAGTAACCAGCGGGTTGGCGCTGAAGCGGGGATCCTCGGTCGCATCGGGCACGACCATCGGCTCTTCCTGCTCGATCGCATAGCTGCAGAAGGCGATATCCCGCTCGGTTTCGCAGACCGCAAGTCCGCGCTTGGCCTTGAACCATTGGCGGTCCGCATCCACGAGGCTGACGGCGCACATCGGGACTTCCAGAATATCCTCGACCAGGGAAACGACCGTTTCGAACGGGCGTTCAACCTCGGTATCCAGCACCTGGTATCGGCGCAAGGCGGCCAGCCGGCCGGTCTCGTCGCCCAGTTTCACCTTGCCCAGCAAGGGCGCCTCCATCCTCAACGGTCTTGGCCAGAGCCAGCGCCAAGAATGGGGATGCAGGTTTGATCAAGCTTTAATCAAGAGAACCGGATTGTGTCAGCCCAGACGGTAAATCCCGTTGATCGGCGCATAGTTGAACGCGATCCGCTTGGCGGCGCGGGACAGATTCTCCTTCACCGCCAGCATGTGATGGCCATTGGCGTGCAGCAGGGTCTCGGGGTCGGTCATCACCCCCACATGGCCCGGCCAGAAGACCAGATCCCCGCGTTGCAGTCCGCTGAAGGTCTCGGTGATTTCAATCGCGCGGCCGTGCTGTTTGGCCCAGGCTTCCTGAGGACCGGAATCGCGCGGGATGAAGCGGCCCGCCGCCTCCATGGCGCTCTGGATCAGACCCGAGCAATCCAGCCCCAGGCTTTCCTTGCCGCCCCACAGATAGGGCGCATGCTCGAAGCGTTCAGCCACGGCGACCCAGTCGGGTTCGACCGGTTCGCCAACCGCTCGCAAGTGATCCTCGAGGACCCAGCCCATCCGCTGGGCCTCAAGAAAACGGCCTTCGCGCCGGGCCCCCACGATCTTGGCGTTCATGGAGATGAGCGCCAGGGGTTCGCTCTTCATGTCAGGCTGGGCGTAGACATAGGTGCGCAGCGTCTTGACGGTATGGGTCGGGATCAGGGCCGGCTCCGCCAGATCATCCAGCTTCACCCAGCCCTCATAGCCGTCGAGCGTCGCCACGCCCTGCGCCCAGCCATCCACATGGTCATGGACGTGGAAGACTTCGCCCGCCAGCATCTGGGTCTCCCGCGCGCCCTCCCGCGAGGGAGATTTGCGCAGGGCCGTGACGCTGGCGATCACCTGGTAGGGTCTGGACGTCTCGCTCATGGCCCGAGCCTAACTCTTGAAGCGTGTTTTGAGATAGTCGAACACCGCGCGCCCCGCCAGCATCTCTCCGCCCTGCGGTCGGCCCGGACGAGCCGACGGCGTCCATCCGAAGATGTCAAAATGCGCCCATTCCTTCGCGTCAGAACCGAAGCGGCGCAGGAACAGGGCCGCGGTGATGGAGCCTGCGAACTTGCCATTGCCGGTCGAGCTGAGATCCGCGATCGGACTGTCCATCCACTCGTCATATCGGCTCCACAACGGCAGTCGCCAAACCGGGTCGTCAATGCGCCCCCCCGCTTCGAACACGCCGTCGGCGATCGCCTCCACATCCGTATAGAAGGGCGCAACATCCGGGCCCATCGCCACACGTGCGGCGCCGGTCAGCGTGGCCATGTCGATCAGAAGCTCCGGGTCGGATTCACACGCCTTCGTGATGGCGTCCGCCAGTACGAGCCGTCCTTCCGCATCGGTATTGCCAACCTCGACCGTCAGCCCCTTGCGGCTCTTGAGGATGTCGCCCGGACGGAAGGCGTTGCCCGAGATGGCGTTCTCCACTGCGGGGATCAGCACATGCAGACGCACGGGCAGCTTGGCGTCCATGATCATGGAGGCGAGGCCCAGCACGGTGGCCGAACCGCCCATATCCTTCTTCATCAGGAGCATGCCGTCGGCCGGCTTGATGTCGAGACCGCCTGAATCAAAGCACACGCCCTTGCCCACCAGCGCCAGACGCGGATGGCGCTCATCGCCCCATTCAAACTCGATCAGGCGCGGGGCGTCGTCCGCCGCCCGCCCCACGGCGTGGATCATGGGATAGTTCTGCTCCAGCAGCTCATCGCCCGTGATGACGCTGACGCTCGCGCCATGGGCTTCAGCCAGCTCGCGCGCCGCCGCTTCAAGATCAGAGGGCAGCATGTCGCCGGCGGGCGTATTGATGAGATCACGGGTGAGGTAAACGCCGCGCGCCACACGCTCGGCTTCGGCCACATCACAGCCCTGCGGGGCTACAAGACGCGCCGGCGCCCGTTTGGGCGTCTTGTAGCGGGTGAACTGATAAGCGCCGAGGGCGAACGCAATGGCGGTCTGGGTGGCGTCCCAGCCCTTGGGCAGCCCGTCATAGCTCCAGTCGCCTTCGGGCAGGGCCAGAGCCGCGCCGGCCGCCTCGAACGGGGATTGTGCTGTCCCGGCGCCGACCAGCGCATCAAGCCCGGCCTCACCCGGCAGCATCACGACCTGACCCGGCGCGCCTTCAAATCCGCTGGCCCGGGCGTGCGCCGCACTCGAATCGCTCAGTCGCTCAAGCTCGGCATCGAGATCAGCAAATGGCACAAGGCGCGCAGTACGGGCGAAGTCGGAAGGTGAAGCAAACAGGTCTGTCATAATACGTCTTTCACTCATGAACTTGCTGCGGACGCCCGGCCCCGCGTCGACGCCCGGACGGTGAACGCCCCGGAAACGTTAACGACTTCTTGACCAGCGCACAGGCACTCTCGCGACACTCAGATAGATACAGAGCGCCTGACAGCAAAAAGGTAGAGCATGGCCACCCCGTCTCCTGCAATCGCCCTACTGAGCATGAGCGCGTGCCTGCTGGCCCTGACGGGCTGCGCCACCCATGCCGACTTGCAGCCGACCGAACAGGAAGCGGAGCTCACCGAGACGCTTCAGGGCCGCTCGATCGCTCCGGCGACCGCGGCCGAACGCGAGGCCATTCACAATCAGGACCTGCTGACCCAGGCTGCGTTCTGGGCCGAGGCCTATGAACTCAACCCCGGCGACCGCGAAGCGGCGTTCGAGCTGTCGAGCGTCCTGCGGCAGCTGGGATCGACCCAGCGCGCCGCGGAAGTCTCCCGGCAGGCTCTGGCGCTCTACCCCGACGATCAGGACCTGCTCAGCGCCTACGGCATGGCGCTCACCGCCGATGGGCGCGGCGCCCAGGCGGTGGAATACCTGATGCGGGCGATGAACGCCGGAACGCCCGACTGGCGACTGGTGAACACGCTGGGCGTGGCGCTGGAACAGAGCGGCCGGCCCGATCAGGCGCGCGCGCGCTTCATGGAAGCGCTCGGAATGCAACCGGGCGAACCGGCGATCATGAACAATCTGGCGCTCTCTCATCTGCTGGCGGGCGAACCTGAACGCGCCGAAGCGGTGCTGCGCCAGGCCATGCAGAACATCTCCGCCGGCCCGGAAGTGCGCCAGAACCTCGCCATGGCGCTGGCCCTGCAAGGCCGGTTCGACGAGGCGCGGGAAATCGCTTTGATCGATTCCACGCCGGAAATGGCGGAAGCCAATCTTGATTACATCCGCAATCTGATGAGCAGCCCGCGCAGCTGGGACCAGCTGCGTCGTTCGGAAGCCCTGGGCGGTTAGGCGGAACCGGTCAGACGTCGTCCACATCCGGCGGCGGCGCCATCGGGGGAGGCGCAGTCTGCACTTCCTCCACCTTCTTCAGCGGAAAGCGCGTCTTCAGCCATTTGCTGACCATGATCTGGTCAAAGCGGAAATCCTCCGCCTCCTCGCGCAACTCCGCCGGCGCGCGGCCATCCTTGGACGCCTCGATCGCGCGATAGAGCGCGTACAGGCGCAGATAGCCCTTGTCGTCCTTGCTCAGCGAGGTCTCATCCAGGCCCGCGCAGACTTCCAGCAGCTTGGCGTTGCCCGAACGGCGCTTGCCGCTGGCCAGCTCCACCACAGCCAGGGCGAGGGCCGGCTTCCAGCCGCCATCAGCGAATTTGAGCTTGCGCGGCACGGCGGACAATTCCTGGCGCGCCCGCGCCAGATCACCTTCCGCCAATGCGTCCAGGGCGTGTTCCGCCGCCTGATCAGCGATGCGGATCGCTTCACGACGCTTGGCCACAGCCTTTTCACCACCGAACATGCCTTGACGGCTCCCTCAGAACGCAACGCCCCATCCGGGTGCAGGGCGAAGGCGCCAGACTAGCTGGGCTTACATGTTTTGGAAACTGATCGCGGCGGGTCCGATGATCACGACGAACAGCACCGGCAGGAAGAACAGGATCATCGGAACCGTCAGCTTCGCCGGCAGGGCGGCGGCCTTTTTCTCGGCGTTGCTCATCCGCATGTCCCGGTTTTCCTTGGCCATGACCCGGAGCGCCTGCCCCAGCGGCGTGCCATAGCGCTCGGCCTGGATCAGCGCCGTCGCCACGGCCTTCACCCCCGGCAGATTGGTGCGCATGCCCAGATTCTCGAACGCGGCGCGCCGGTCCTGAAGATAGGCCAGCTCGGCATTGGTCAGCGACAGCTCTTCGGCCAGCTCCATCGAGTTCGTCCCGATCTCGGCGGCGACCTTGTGCAGGGCCGCTTCGATGGACATGCCCGCCTCCACGCAGATCAGCATGAGATCCAGCGAGTCCGGGAATGCCTGCATGATGGAATCGCGCCGCTTGGCGGCCTGGTTGGACAGATAGATGCCCGGCGCATAATAGCCCAGCACCGCAAGCACCATGACGATGGTCAGGCGCTGCATCACCGGCAGGCCGAAATCGTTGACGACCCAGAGATAGACAAAGCCCAGAAGCCCCATGACCGGCGGGATGGCGAAGCGGGCGAAGTAGAAGGCGTAGACCGGCCCCTGCCCGCGATAGCCGGCCTGGATGAGCTTGGTCTTGAGGTTGGCGTCTTCCAGAAGCGTGGCGAGATTGAGTTTCTCCACCACCTTGCGATAGAGCGAGCGGGTATCCTTGCCGCGAAGCCCGCCCTTTTTCTCATTGGCGGATTTCTCAAGCTCTTCGCGCGCCTTGCGGCGCAGCTCCTCGCGGCGGTTGGCGACCGCCTTCATGCGCTTGTTGAGATTGTCCCCGCCCATGGCCGGGGCGGACAGCGTCCAGACCGTCGCGAAGACCAGACCTGCGGCGATCACGGCGAACAGATTGGCCGGGGTCACGATCCAGCGGATGAAATCGTCCATGACCGCCCCCTACATTTTGAAATTGATCATGCTGCGCATGACCAGAATGCCGGTGAGCATCCACACGCCCCCGCCCAGCAGCAGGAAGTGTCCCATGGGCGTGGTCAGGAGCGGCGTCATGTAATCGGGCGACATGATGGACACCATCACGCCCACCCCCGGCGGCAGCGAGCCGATGATCCAGGCCGAAGCCTTGGCTTCGGACGAGAGCGCGCCGACCTTCTCGCGCATCATCTTTCGCGCACGCAGGACCGCGGACAGGTTGTTGAGCGCTTCAGCGAGATTGCCGCCGGTCTTTTGCTGGATCGCCAGCACAGTCGTGAAGAAGGACAGTTCGGGCAAGGGCATGCGACGATGCATGCGACGCATGCCTTCCTCGACATCGACCCCGACCGCCAGGCCCTCGACCAGAAGCTGGAACTCCTGTTTCACCGGGGCCTCGCCCTCCTGGGCGATGATCTTCAGCGTCTCGTTCAGCGGCAGGCCGGACTTCACGCCGCGCACAATGATGTCGAGCGCATCGGCGAAATTCTCGGTGAACTTCTTCTGCCGTCCCTTGCGCATCATGCCCAGCACCCAGCGCGGCAGGCCCAGACCGGCGATGATGGCGGCGGCGACGGCGAACAGGATGTTCAGCCCGGTCACGACCACCATGAACGCCGCCACAAAGCCCAGTATGGCGGAGAAAATCCAGAATTGCGTGGGACCGGTCTTGAACAGACCCGCCTGATCCAGCCGCGCCCGCAGGGTCAGCGACTTCTTGCGCTCGGCTTTCTGGCTGTCCTCAAGCTCTTTGAGGCCTTCCTGGATCTGACGGCGTTTCTGGGCGGCCGCGTCCACCGCGCCGACCCGTCGACGCGTGCTCTGCACGGGTCCGCCGACAGCGCCTTCCAGGCGCGCCTTCCGCGCCTTGTCCGCACTGGAGCCGACAAAGACCCAGCCAAGGCCGGCGACCGCCATGAAGGCGCAGGCTGCTGCGACGAATAGGGCGAGATCAGGCGACATGGGACTAGGCCTCCGACGCGTCGAGCGCGGCGGCCAGCTGGGCGTCGAGACCGAAATAGCGCGCCCGCTCCCAGAAGTTCGGACGGGCGATGCCGGTGGAGACGTGACGGCCGGTGATGTCGCCGTTCTGATCCTCGCCGGTGATCTCGTACAGGAACAGGTCCTGGGTGATGATCACATCGCCTTCCATGCCCAGCACTTCGGTGATGTGTGTGATCTTGCGCGAGCCATCGCGCAGGCGGGCGGCCTGAATGATCACGTCGATCGAGCCCGAGATCATCTCGCGGATCGTCTTGGTGGGCAGGTTGTAGCCGCCCATGGTGATCATGGATTCAATCCGGCTCAGCGCCTCGCGCGGGGAGTTGGCGTGCAGCGTGCCCATCGAACCGTCATGGCCGGTGTTCATCGCCTGCAGCAGGTCAAACGCCTCCGAGCCGCGCACCTCGCCCACGATGATCCGCTCGGGGCGCATCCGCAGACAGTTCTTCACCAGGTCGCGCATGGTGACCTGGCCCTGGCCTTCAAGGTTGGGCGGGCGGGTTTCAAGACGCACCACATGCGGCTGCTGCAGCTGCAATTCGGCCGCGTCCTCACAGGTGATGATGCGCTCATCCTCGCCAATGAAACCGGTCAGACAGTTCAGCAGCGTGGTCTTGCCCGAGCCCGTACCGCCCGAGATCAGCACATTCGCGCGGCAGGCGCCGATGATCTCCAGAATGCGCGCGCCTTCAGGCGAGATCGAGCCGAACTCCACGAGGTTCTGGAGCTTGAGCTTGTCCTTCTTGAACTTCCGGATGGTCAGCGTCGGCCCGTCCAGCGCCAGCGGCGGCGCGATGACGTTCACACGGCTGCCGTCGGCGAGGCGCGCGTCACAGATCGGCGAGCTTTCATCCACGCGCCGCCCCACCTGGGACACGATGCGCTGGCAGATGTTCATCAGCTGGCCATTGTCGCGGAAGCGGATATTTGTCTTCTGGACCTTGCCCTTCACCTCGATGAACACGTCGCCGGCGCCATTGACCATGATGTCGGCGATGTCGTCGCGCTCCAGAAGCGGCTCGAGCGGGCCATAGCCCAGAACATCATTGCAGATGTCCTGAAGCAGCTGCTCCTGC
This sequence comes from Oceanicaulis sp. UBA6590, assembly GCF_002433705.1. Lineage (NCBI taxonomy): Bacteria > Pseudomonadati > Pseudomonadota > Alphaproteobacteria > Maricaulales > Maricaulaceae > Oceanicaulis > Oceanicaulis sp. UBA6590. Next base: position 95,883 of record NZ_DJIQ01000051.1, on the reverse strand, counting down.
TCGGCGATGGACATGGCCACGTTCTTGATCGAGATGATCTCGGTGACGATGTCGCGGATCTCGTCGCGCGCGGTTTCATTATCGAGACGCGCCAGCTGACCCAGATCGATGGTGTCGATCAGCGCGTTGAAGATCGTGGTCTTGACGGCATAGTACTCCGCCGACCGTTCGGCCCCGATATTGGCGAGCTGGGCGGCGGGTTTGGCCTTGATGGGCGCAGAGGCCGCCGCTTTAGGCCGGGTGGCGCTGGCGGCCGGCAAGACGGGCGCGGCGGCTGGCGCACTGGCGGGTTTGGCCGGAGCGGGGCTGGGCGCGGCCGGACGCGGCTTCGTCGCAACACCGCTTGCGCTGTCCTGGGACGGACGGGTCGCGCCGCCGCCGAACTGGCGGGGCGGGGTCTGCATTCCGGTGGGGCGCTTTCCGAACATCGTCGCGCGTTAGCCTTTTCCGAACAGGGAGCCGAACAGGGATTTGCGGCGCGGCGCAGCCGGCGCCCGGCCCGTCAGCTGCGCGGCGAGATGGGCGAAGCCGTCAGAGGCCTTGGACTTGGGATCCACCTCGGCGATCATCTGACCGTTATTGGCGGCCTTGCCAAAGAGCGCCGGTTCGAACGGCAGCACCAGAACCGGCGCCGCGCCCAGCGCATCCGAGAAATCCTTGAGCGGGATATCAGGCTTTTTCGGGCATCCGGCCATGTTCACCACCACCTTGGGCGGTTCGTCATTGGGCCGGGCGTTCTGCACGAGATCGAACAGGTTCTTGGCGTTGCGCAGGCTGGCCAGGTCCGGAGTCACCGTGACCACCACCTGATCCGCGCTCAGGAGCGTGTGTCGCACCCAGGGGCTCCAGGCATGGGGCAGATCCAGCGCCACGAACGGCGCCTGACGGCGCACCTTGTCGAGCACGGTCTCGAAGGCGTCCGGCTGGAAATCCCAGTCACGCTCGAGCGTGGCCGGCGCGGAAAACAGGCTCAGCCGCTCGGTGCAGCGCACCAGAAGGCGATCCAGCAAGGCGTCGTCCAGTCGGTCCGGCTCTTCCAGCGCCATGGCGATGGTCTGGGCCGGGTCCTGGTTGAAATCGAGCCCCGCGGTGCCGAAAGACAGATCGAGATCGACCAGCACCGCATCGGAGCGCAACCCCTCGGTCATCTGCCAGGCGACATTGTGAGCAATGGTGGAGGAGCCCACCCCGCCCTTGGCGCCGATGAAGGCGATCGAACGGCCGGCGAACGGCGCCTCGGGATCCAGAAACAGGCCCGAAATCGTCGAGATCAGGTGAAGCGGCGTCATCGGCGGCACGAGATATTCGCTCACCCCGCGCTTGATCAGCTCGCGATAGAGCGAAATGTCGTTGGCGGCGCCGATGATGATCACCTTGGTGTCGCCATCACAGACCGCCGCCAGATCCTCGAGCTGCTGGAAGAGCTCGCGTCCGCGCATGCCGGTTTCAAGGATCAGAAGCTCGGGCGTGCTTTCGTCATGAAAGCGCTCGATGGCCGCGGAGAGCCCGCCCAGCTCGACGGTGACATGAGTGCGCGCCATGCGGCGATCATCCGCCGCATGATGGATCAGACGACCGGTTTCCGGGCTTTCACAGAATGCGTGGATGGCGATCCGCGGCACAGGCTGATTGAGCAGCGAGTCATCCGGGCCGGATACCGCCGAGATCTCCCCGCTGATCCCGCTCGCGCCGAGCGGCGTGGTCAGGGGCAAGGTCTCATCATCTTCAAACGGATTGGACGCCGGAGCGGATGACGGCGCCGGCTTCGGCGCGGAAGCCATCGGTCGCATGGGTTCGGCAGGCTCATAGCCGCTGAAATCATCCTCGTAATCGGAATGACGGTTGGCGTCGGCCAGGCGGGCGCCGAACGGACGGGCGCCCGGGGATTCATTGAGCGGGGCGTCGCTGACATCCCCGAAGCCGTCATCCTCGCCCAGAAGGCGGCGCTCGATGCTCTCGGCGCCCAGGAACGGGTCATCCTGAGCCTCGTCCAGAGGCTCCATCGGCGCAAAGGCGTCGTCGGAGACAAATTCGTCAGCCGCGTCAAAGGAGTCATCATCAAAGGCGTCAGCGGTGCGGTTCATAGCCATACCCTGTTAATTGCCGACCGAAGAGCTGACAGCGCCGCTCTCGCGTTCGGAACGCTGGCTGGCCGTCGACTGGCCCTGCCGGTATCTGTCTAGAACGGTCTGGCGGCGCGCGCTGTCGGGCGCATCCATGCCCCGCGGCGCCACGAGATCACGCGGATCGGCCACCATGTTGGCGAGATTGTTCGCCGTCGCGCAGCCAAAGCGCGGCCAGTCCTGATTGGCGCGCATATGGGCCATATCGTTCCAGGCGGTGGAACACTCAGGCGCAACGGCCTGGTAGCGCGTGAAGGAGAAAATCACAGGCGCGCTGACTTGCCCGCCGGCCTCATAGGCGCCGCCGCTGATCTGCCGCCAGTCCAGACCGGCTTCGTAGAGCCGGGTCCGGGCTTCCGCGATTGCGCCAATGGCGGCGTCCGCATTGCCGGCGTTCTGGGGATAGGAGATCACGAGCGGACCGTGACCGCGCGCCTTGTACTCGGCGGCGACGGCTTCGATCACATCGATCTGGTTCCAGGTCAGGCCATTGTCGAGCGCGCTCACATCCATGCTCACGCGGACGGTTTCCGGCGCTGCAGTGGCGCGCGGCAGAGGCTGGGGCGTTGCGGCGCAGGCCGCCAGTGTCAGAGCGCTCAGGGCCAGCAGGCCTTTGAAGACAGATTTCATCTCAGCTACTCCAGCACAAAGCCGATGGGGCCCGACCAACCGCGGTTCTCGACCTGCGCGCCCGGCGCGGCGTAAACCCGGTTCAGGCGGCCCAGAAAGGCGCCTGCGGCCAGCGAGGACACGGCGAAGCCCTCCGCCGGGCTTTCCACATCATTGGGATTCAGCGGGTCGACCAGATAAGGCGTGACGACCACGACCAGCTCGGTCTCATTGTTGGCGAAATCACGCGACCGGAAGAGCGAGCCGAGGACCGGCATGCGCTCGATGCCCGGCACGCTGTCCATGGCCTGACGCGTCTCCTCGCGGATCAGGCCGGCGATGACCATCGAACCGCCCGAGGGCAACTCCACGGTGGTTTCAGCCCGGTTCACGGACAGGGCCGGAATGGTGACGCCCTGAACCGTCCCGGTGACATTGCCCTGATCATCGGTGATCACCTGGGAGTTCAGCGAGATGGCGCCCTCATTGGACAGCTCCGAGACTTCGGTCGAGACCCGCAACGAAATACGGCCTTCGGAGAGCACGACCGGCGTGAAGCCCAGACCGACCCCGAAGGGTTTGAACTCGATGGTGACATTGCCGTCGCGATCACGGCCCACCGGCACGGGAAACTCGCCGCCCGCCAGGAATTGCGCCGGCTCGCCGGAAATGGCGGTGATGTTCGGCTCGGCCAGGGTGCGCACCAGCCCGACGCGTTCGAGGGCATTGAGGGTGGCGGAAATCGAGCTCTGCAGCACACCGTCGACCAGATTCTGAGTGCCCAGAGTGCCCGTCAGCCCGCCCAGCGCGGCGCCCGCCACGCCAAAGGCGTTCGATGTGCCCCAGCCCGCAGAGTTCTGGAAGCGGCCCTGCTGATAGACTTCGTAGATCGGCGCGCCATTCTGGTCGAACAACGGATCGCCGCGATCATTGGTGGCGGCGGTGCGCACGGTCGGCGTGAATTCGCCAAAGGCCTGTTCGCCGCTGAGATTGACGCCCAGCTGGCGCACCAGCGTGCGCTCCATCTCGACAATGCGAACCTGCAGCGTGACCTGGTCGCGCCCTTCCACTGTAAGAAAGGAGACCACCTGCTCGGGCGTGTCCACCCAGCGCTGGGCGACCTGAAGCGCCGTGTCTGCGGCCGCCGCGGAGGGAACCTGCCCGGACAGCACGATATTGGCGTTCATGCTTTCGGCCTGGATGCGGCCCTCCGGCACGAAACGGTCAAGCGCGTCCTGCAAGGCGGCGATGTCGCGTTCGACCCGGACATTGAGATCCAGGATCAGTCCGCCGTCGGCGTTGAAGAAGAAGATATTGGTGCGCCCCACGGCCTGGCCCATCACGAAGGCGCGGCGCGTGGTGCGGACCACGGCGCTGGCCACCTCGTCATTGGCGATGACGACGTCGGCGGCATCCTCTGGCAGATGGATCACGGCCGCCTGGCCCAGCGGCAATTGCAGACTTTCGGAGGCCGGACCGGCGCCGGGTTCGCGAATATGGACCTGCAGGGTGTTGTTCGCCTCGGTGCGTCCGCCGGAGAGTTGCGCCTCGGCCGGACACACGCAGGCAACCGCCATCAGGGCGGCCGCGCAGAGGGTTTGAGAGAAGCGGGCCATTACGGCGTCCCTCCCAACGCGACGCGCTGTTCGGCGCCATAGCGGATGATGCGCACTTCACGACCGCGCCGCTCGCCCGCCTCGTCGTCCGCGCCATTGGGCAAGCGGGGGCCGCCCTCGCGATCAGCGACCGAGCGCAGCGCCAGAACGATATCGCCCTCGGCGACGCCCAGAGCCACCGAGCTGGTCTGTTGCGGGGTCAGTTCCAGCGTGGCGGTGGAACCGAGCACCACGCCTTCGCCGTCATCCACATAGGTCTGGTCGATGGCGAGAACGCGAACATTTTCAACAAGAACTTCAGAGATATAGCCCATATCACGCGCAGAGGTCGTGACCAGCACATCCACCCGGTCATTGGGCAGAATGAAGCCGCCGGCGCCGGACTCCGCCGAGATCGGCACGGCGACGGCGCGCATGCCCGGATCAATGACGGCGGCCATGAAGCCCGCCTCGCCTGGCTGAACCAGCTTGCCCGGCAGGATCGGTTCGCCATCCACAAAGGCGGCGCGCGTCACGGCGCCGCTGAGCTCATCCATGGCGTCCGGACGCGCCTCACGTGTGATGAAGGCCGGCATCACGGCCTCGACCGGCCAGTTGGTCCAGCGAAAATCCGCGCCGCTGACGCGTGAGGACGGGCTCATGTCGCGCGCCGCCACCAGCACCTGAACAACTTCGGGAGCCGCAGCCTGTTCGACCACGACGGGCGCCGGCGCGGCGGCAGGCTGCATGGCGCTGCGCACGAAGAGTGCGGCGAACACGGCCGCCAGCGCAGCGACAGCAAGCACGATCAGGCGGACAGCATTCATGACGGACCCCAAAACCCTTTTGCGCACAAGGCGTCAGCAGGCATCAGAGCCGATAATTCTCAAGGCCGCGTTAATGCACGGTGATTACACCGTTAACTAGCCTGTGTAGACGGCGAACATCTGGGCTTGCGGCAAGACAAGCAAAGCCCCCGCCGCAATGGCGATGGCGTAAGGCACCGGCGCGCCCTGGGCGAGCGCCGTGGATCCCAGGCGGTCCGACGAGATGGGCAGCAGATGCGCCATCTGGCGCAGGATCACGAGGATCACCGCCAGCACGCCGCCCGCCGCCACCGCAATCAGCACGAAAGCCAGCCCGTCCGGCCAGCCGAACCAGAGCGCGCCCGCCGCCAGCAGCTTGACGTCGCCGCCGCCGACCCAGCCCGGCGCCCACAAGGCCATGCCCAGAGCCAGCACGCCCAGCCCGGTCAGGAGCGAGAAGCCCGCATCCATCCAGCTCAGCCCCAGAAACGGCGCCGCCAGGACCCAGCCTGCAATCAGCGCCCCCGGCACCCAGTTGGGGATGGTGAAGCTCCGCACGTCATACCAGACAGCGCACAGCATCAGGAAGGCAAAGCCCAGAAGGGCGATATTTGAAATCATGGCTGGCGCCCGCATCCGTCAATTCGATGTGCGGAGCCTAGGCCGTCATGCTTAAGGCTTTTCAAACAGCTCGCACCTGATCGCAAATGCAGAAAAGCCGCCCCTTCCGGGACGGCTTTTCAGACATGCGATCAGATGATCAGCGCAACGGCTTAGGTGCCGCTGCCGCCAGAACCGCCGCTGCCGGCGCTGTTGGCGGTCGAGAGCTGGGTCCCGACATTGGTGAAGGTGGTGCTGAGGTTGGTGCCCAGCGTGGTCACGGCCGTGATGATCACGACGGCGATCAGCGCGGCGATCAGACCGTATTCGATAGCAGTAGCGCCAGACTCATCTTTCAGAAAGCGCGAAACCAGGTTTTTCATCCCATCCACTCCGTTTGGTTTTATCAGACCCAGGATCGCAGACTTGTCCCGCCCCGTCCTGAATGCACGGTGAGTAAAACCCGAAGACGATTTAAACCGGGTAAAAATCCATGCTTTATTTTTTGTAAATCTGCGAAACGCAGAGCATGGTGAATAAAGCGTAAACGCCAGATATCGCTATCCAGCGCAAATCAATACAAATAAATGCGGCATTAAGAGCACGCTCTACTACGCCTCCCCTACCCGTCTGGCAAGCGACGGACTGCATGCTCTGCCTGTTTAGGTTTCCTTCACGGCCCGCCCCCATACTCTGGCCAGCCATATACAGAGAGGCCTGTCATGGGTTTTCGAGCGATCGCTGCCGCACTTGTGATGACTTTGGGTCTGGGCGTCGCCCAGGCGCGGGAGTTTGTCGTCACCGCTGACCAGGCGGGACTGATCCGTCTGCCGGGCGACGCCTCCGGGGTGATCGTGGGCAATCCGGGCATTGCGGACGCCATGCTCTATGACTCCCGCACGCTCTTTGTGACCGGCAAGGTCTTCGGGCGCACCAATCTGATTGTCCTCGATGAGGCCGGTCGGGTGCTCTACACCTCCGACCTTGTGGTGACCCAGCCTGACTCCCAGACGGTTCAGGTGTTCCGCAGCAAGAGCCGCCCGGAAACCTTTGTCTGCGCTCCGACCTGTCAGGCCATCCCGCAAATCGGCGACGATGCGGACTGGTTTGCCGAAATGAGCCAGCAGCGCGAGACCACGCGCACCGGGGCCAACTCCAATTAACCTCGCCGCTTCATCGGGCATTAAGCGCTGTCTGACAGATTATTCGTCTGTTTGAGGGATGAATGATGTCAGCATCTGCCAGGATCAGGGACCGCATCACGCGGTTTCATCGTGCGCGCGAGGGCGCTGCGGCGGTTGAATTCGCCCTGATCGCCGCGCCGTTCTTCCTGTTGATCTTCGCCACGCTGGAAGTGGCGCTGTTCTTTCTGGGCTCAACCATCATCGAGAATGGCGTCAACGAAGCCGCGCGCAGCATCCGCACGGGCCAGCTGCAGCAATCGGGACAGACGGTCGAAGACTTTCGCGGCGCCATTTGCGAGCGGATCAGCTCGGTGGCGGATTGCAGCCGCATCCAGCTCGATGTGCGCACCTTTGACTCCTTTTCCTCCAGCTCGATGACCAGCCCGCTGAACGCGGATGGCGAGATCGACGATACGAACTTCACCTTCGATCCCGGCGGCGGCGGGGATGTGGTCGTGGTGCGCGTCTTCTATGACTGGCAGCTCATGGCGCCCGGCGTGGTGTCCGGCATGACCAATATGAGCGGAAACAAGCGCCTGATCTCGGCGACCGCCGTCTTCCGGAACGAGCCTTTCGAGTAAGCCATGCGCCAGCTAATCCGCAAATGTCTGGGTTTTCACCGTGATGAGCGCGGCGTCTCGGCGGTGGAGTTCGCCCTGCTCGCCCCCTTCATGATCGCGCTGTATCTGGGTTCGGTCCAGCTCACGCTCGGTCTGACTGCGGACCGCAAGGTCTCCCAGGTCGCCAATTCGGTGGCGGATCTCGTCACCCAGGACGATTTCGTTACGGATGCAGACCTGCTGGACATCTACGCCGCTGCGGACGCCATCCTGAACCCGTTCGCCCCTGCCCCGCTGAGCCTGCGCATCACGTCTGTTCGCATGGATGCGGATGGCGAGATCTTTGTGGACTGGAGCGAGGGCGACGGCATGCCTGCGCTCGACACCGACAGCCTGCCGGACCTGCCGGACGGGCTGCTGGCGCCCATGAACTCGATCATCATGGTCGAGGCGAACTACCGGTTCGCGACCAATCTGGGCGAGCTGACGAAGACGCCGATCACCCTGTCGGATACCGCCTATCTGCGCCCAAGGCGCGGCCCCTGGGTTCGCCGGGGCTAGAGCGCGCTGTCGCAGACCGCCCGAAACAGCGCGACATCCGCGCCGAGCGCCGGCGCCGGGCGTCCGTTCAGTTCCGCCACCGGGGTCAGCCCCGTCACGGCATTGGTGACGAAGATCCAGTCTGCATCGCCGAGCTGGTCAGCAGAATACGCGCCCTCTTCGACGGCGACGCCCCGCGCCTTCAGGCTTTCAATCAGGGCCGCTCGCGTCGTGCCCGGCAGGCAACCGCAGGCCAGCGCGGGCGTGAAGACCACGCCCTGCTTCACCCAGAACAGGTTCGCGCTATCCGCGCTCGACACATGCCCCGCGCCGGAGAGCACGATTGCGATGTCCGCCCCGGCGCGATGCGCCGCACGGCGCGCTCCCAGCATGTCGGCGTAACCTGTGAGCTTGTGCCGGCTGGAGAGATTGCGAACATCCCGCCGACTCTCGTCCACCAGATGCGCAGACAGGGCGCTCGGGCGCTCGGGGGCAGGCTGTGCTGTCGCCAGCACAGTCGCCGTGTCGCCGGACCGCGCGGTCATGCCGCCGCCCAGAGGCCCTCGCGAGACGGTGAGACGCACAACGGCCGCCTCCAGCCCGACCGCCTGAACCAGATCGGCGATCCCTGTTTCAATCCGGCTCCAGTCCGGCGCGGTGATCTCAAGCGCTTCGAGCGCCCGGGTCAGACGCAATCTGTGCCGGGGCCAGCGCCGCAGTTCGCCCGCCTCCAGGCGCATCGTCTCGAAGGCGCCATCGCCCAGAAGAAAGCCGCGATCCTGCGGATCGATCCGCGCGGCGTCTATCGGCGCCAGCTCCCCGTTCAGCCAGACCGGATTCATGCTCCGTCCTCCAGCGCGCCCCTGAGAGCGGCCGCCTTGTGGCGGGTCTCCTCAAGCTCGGCCTCGGGATCGGAATCGATAGTGATGGCGCCGCCGGACCGGACCTCGACATCCCAGCCGCCGCCCGCTCGAAACAGGCTTGCGGTCCGGATCATCACATTGAGATCACAAGCGCCGTTCGCCCCCAGCCACCCCAGCGCGCCGCAATAGGCACCCCGGCTCTGCTGTTCGAGCTCGGCGATGATCTCCATGGCGCGCACCTTGGGAGCGCCGGTGATCGAGCCCGGCGGGAATGTGGCCCGGATCAGGTCGAATGCCGTTCGCCCGGGACTCAACCGCCCCTGCACCGTCGAGACCAGATGATGGACATTGGCGTAGCTCTCGACGCTGAACAGTTCGGGCGTCTTCACACTGCCCGCTTCACAGACCCGCGCCAGATCATTGCGCATCAGATCCACGATCATGAGGTTCTCGGCCCGGTCCTTCAGGGACGCCGCCAGGGCCTCGGCTTCGGCCCGGTCCTGTTCAGGATCGGCGCGGCGCGGCCGCGTACCCTTGATGGGACGGGTCTCCACTGCGCCGTCGCGAGACACCTGAACAAACCGTTCCGGCGAATTGGTCACGATCACCTGGTCCGCGCTCAGCCTGAAAAAGGCGGAGAAAGCCGCGGCGCTGCGCGCTGTCAGACGTTCAAAGACCGACAGGGGCGCATGCTCGCCGTCAACATGGCCGGTGAAGGCATGGGAGAGATTGACCTGGAACACATCCCCTGCGGCGATGTAGTCGCGGGCGCGCGCCACCGCTTGCAGATACCGCTTATCGGGCCAGTCCTGTCTGAGCGCCTCGCCCGTCAGGCCTCGCGCCTGGAGGGGCCGTCGAGGACAGTTCTTCAACTGACGCACAAGTCGCTGCGCCGCATCCGCCTGCCCCAAGGCACGCACCTGACGCGATTGGTGGTCAAACTCCAAAACGGCGTCATACCAGCCCATGGCGACAGCCGGACATGGCCCCAGCCCCGGCGGGCTGGCGGGCGTCTTTTCAAAGGCCTGTCCGAGATCATAGCCCAGAAGGCCCGCATAGCCGCCCGCAAAGCCGTGCTGGTCGGGCTGGCGGGCGGGTCGAAATCCGGATTTCAACCGGTCGAAGCCGCGAGCCGGATCGGCATCCTCCACGATGAAATCCGGATAGGCGCACAGATAGCTCTTGCGCCCCCAGGGCTGTGGGCCGCCGCCGTGCAGCAATAGCGTATAGGGTTCGGCCTCGAAGGCGTTCAAGGCCTGGACCGGCTCGACCCAGCCCAGCGCCGAAGCCCGGTCAGGGGCGGGACTCACGGAGTTTTCAGCCGCTCGTGCAATTGCGCGATCACGGTCTCGCTCAAGCCTAGCTCATTGCGAAGATAGCCCGACACATCTCCCATGGCGTCCAGTGCGGTGGTCAGATAGTCACCCTCGACGCCCAGGAAGGCGCGGATTTCCCGATCCCCCACATCCCGGCCCATCGTGTCGCGAATGCGCTTGGCGAAACGGGGGGCCAGCTCGTCATAGTCCACGGCCGTGTTGGTCATCAGATAGTCTTCGCGCACGGCCTCGGGATCGACGCCCAGCTCGGTCAGCAGCAGGGCGCAGAAAATCCCGGTCCGGTCCTTGCCCGCCGCACAATGGACCACAAACCCGTCCTCGACGTCGGACTGGGCCAGCGCCTCAAAGCCGGCCTTGAACACCGCCTTGTTGCCGGCGTCGAAAGGCAAGCGCTGATAGGTCTGCATCATGAAGCCGCGAATATTGTCGAGCGTCAGATCAGACTCGCGCAGGAAGGCCAGATGCGGCGGCTCGGCGTGACCGGCATGATCGGAGCTGAGTATCGTCACCCCGTCATGATCCACCCAGTGGGACGGTTCCGCCTCGCGCTCCCGCGGTCGGCGCAGATCGGCGACATAGCGAATATTCAGGCCGGCCAGGGTCTGGACGTCGTCTTCCGTCGCCCTGGAAAACTGGCCCGAACGAAACAGGCGGTCTCGCACCTTCCCCCCCGACTGGAGCGGATAGGCGCCGAAATGGCGGAAATTGTAGACGCCGGCGAGCGGCAGAACACGATCAGTCATGGCGCTGAGTTAAGTCCGAATAAGATTATGAGCAAGGGGAAGCGAAACAGGTCTGTGCGGCTAAGTGCAAATTAACACTGGCACGTTACAGAGTTCATCCTCAAGGAGAACTCATTGCGCGTCCTGACCTGCCTGGCATTCGAACATCATCTCCCGAGCGTTCTGTTGGCGGGGCTGGTCTGTGTGATCAGCTGCCTGCTCAGCATGCGCCTGCTCCGGCGGAGCGAAGAGAGCGACAGCGTCGTCCAGGTCGCCTGGCTGGTGGTCACCGCCACCTGTCTGAGCGCCGGCATCTGGTCAACCCATTTCATCGCCATGCTGGGCTATCGGCCCTCCGCAACGGTCAGCCTGCAAGTGGATGAAACCGCGCTTTCCGCGCTGATCATCATGTGCGGCGCGTTGATCGGCTGCTATGTGGCCACCTTGAAATTCACATTCGCCAAAGCCCTGGCCGGCTCTGTGATCGGCGTGTCCGTGACCGGCATGCACTATGCCGGGATGATGGCGTACAATCTGGATGCGATCGTGGCATGGGACATGCGCTATGTCATCGCGTCCGTCGTGTTCGCCGTCTTCTTCGGCGCCCTCGCCTTCGAAGCCTCCGAGAAATTCGACAAGGGTCTGCACCGGCTCATTCCGGGCGGTCTGCTCGCCATCGGCGTGGTCTCGCTGCACTTCACCGGCATGGGCGCCATGACCGTGGTCTCCCTGGGCGTGTCCGAAGGGCTGGATCCGGTCACCTTCCAGATCCTGGCGCTGACCACCGCCGTGACCACGCTAGTGGTCGTGGGCGCCGGTGGCGCGGGCTATGCCGTGGAGGCGAGCCTGCGCGAACGCACGGATCGGCGTCTGCGGCACCTGGCGCTGCATGACATCGTCACCGACCTGCCCAACCGCGCCTGTTTCACGGCGCTCGTCGAACAGGCGATCGAGAACCGCAAGGGCAAGAATATCGCCGTGCTCGTCATTGACCTGAACCGCTTCAAGGAAATCAATGATGTCTGGGGACATCAGGCGGGCGATGCCGTTCTCTGCGACATCGCCGATCGCTTGCGCGGGCATGAACGGCCGGGCGGGTACGCCGCCCGACTGGGCGGGGATGAGTTCGGCATCGTCTTCCCGGTAGAGGGGGAGACCGAGCTGGTCGAAGAGCTGAAGCTGATTGAATCGCTCTTCATGACGCCGGTCCGCCACGCCGATTTCGAGATCGTCACCAACGCCAGCCTGGGCGTCGCCGTCTACCCCGAGGACGGACGCGATTGTGAAACCCTGATGCGCAACGCGGACCTGGCCATGTACAAGGCCAAGACCGATCCGCTGAATCGCATCCAGCATTACGAACACGCCCTGGGCGAGGCGGTCCGTCAACGCCGCGAGCTGGCGCAGGATCTGCGCACAGCGCTCGAAACCGGCGAGCTGCGCATGTTCTACCAGCCCCAGATCGACCTGAAATCCGGTGAGGTCTGCGGCTATGAAGCGCTGGTGCGCTGGCCGCATCCGGTGCGAGGGATGATCTCGCCCGCCGAATTCGTGCCCCTGGCCGAGGCCAATGGCCTGATCGGGCGTCTGGGCGACTGGGTGCTCGAAACCACGTGCGAGGAAGTGTCGCAATGGCCGGGCGCGCCCAAGGTGGCGATCAACCTGTCCGCCATACAGCTCAATGACCCCCACCTTGTGGGCAAGGTGCTGCAGGCCATGGTCTCGACCGGGCTCAGCCCCAGCCAGCTCGAGATCGAGCTGACCGAGACCGCCCTGATCCATGATCTGGGTCAGTCGCTGAATGTTTTGCGGCGGATCAAGGCGCTGGGCGTGTCCATGGCGCTGGACGATTTCGGCACGGGATATTCGGCGCTCGAGACGCTGCGGCGTTTCCCGTTCGACAAGATCAAGCTCGACAAGGGGTTCACCGACGGCCTGTCCGATGGCGGCCGGTCGCGCGCCGTGATCAGCGCCGTGGTGACGCTGGCGCACAATCTCGACATCCCCGTCCTCGCCGAGGGCGTGGAGACCGCCGACCAGCTGGACCTTCTGAACATGATGGGATGCGAGCAGGCTCAGGGCTATCTCATCGGTCGCCCGGCGCCCAGCGTGAACGGGCAACCGCCCGCTGCGCTGGACGTGATGTGGCGACCCGCAGAGCAGGCCGCCACACAGGCGTCCGGACACGCGGGCTAGGCCCTAGCGGAAAGGCGGCTCGTCAAAGCTGCGAAGCTTGCGCGAATGCAGGGCGTCCGCCCCCTGACGCTTGAGGATTTCCACCGCTTCAATGCCCGCCGCCAGGTGCTCGGACACCGACTTGGCGTAAAAGCGGTTGGCCGCGCCGGGCAGTTTCAGCTCGCCATGCAGCGGCTTGTCGGACACGCACAACAGCGTGCCGTACGGCACCCGCAGGCGGAAGCCGTTCGCGGCGATGGTGGCGCTTTCCATATCCACGGCGATGGAGCGCGACTGGTTGATGCGCCGCGCTTCCTGATTATAGCGCAGCTCCCAGTTCCGGTCGGCATAAGTCACCACCGTGCCGGTCCGCAGACGGCGCTTGAGTTCGCCGGCGTCATCGCCGCTGACGCTTTCAACCGCCTCCTGCAGGGCGACCTGGATCTCCGCGATCGGCGGGATCGGAATCTCCACCGGCAGATCGCGATCGAGCACGCTGTCATAGCGCAGATAGGCGTGCGCCAGCACGTAGTCGCCCAGACGCTGGGAGTGACGCAGGCCGCCGCAATGGCCGATCATCATCCAGCATTCGGGTCGCAGCACCGCGAGATGGTCGGTGATGTTCTTGGCGTTCGACGGACCCACCCCGATATTCACAAGGGTGATGCCCCGGCCATCCTTGGCCTTCAGGTGATAGGCCGGCATCTGGAAGCGCCGCCAGGGCGCCGCGCTGATCTCGCCCACCGGATCGTCGGTATTGGCGTCCACATTGACGAAACCCGCAGCCGACAGCGCGACATAATCGGTATTGTCATCCTTCACCTGCTCCACCGCCCAGTCCACGAACGCATCCACATAGCGATGATAGTTGGTGAACAGGATGAAGGGCTGCACGTCCTCATAGGGCGTGCCCGTATAGTGCCGGATGCGTTGCAGCGAGTAATCGGTGCGCACCGCGTCAAACAGGCTCAGCGGACGGGGGCGTCCGGGGATGGAGGGACGCTCGCCATTGGGCAGGGCGTCATCAATTCCGGCCAGATCGGCATAGGGGAAATGGCGCACGAGCTCGGCGGGCGAGGCGGCGTCCATATCCAGATCATCCGCGCCGTCGAGCACATAGGAGAACGGAATCTCCTGCACCGACAGACCCGTCTCGATCTTCACCGGATAGGTGTCGGACAGAAGCTCGATCTGCTCCACCAGATAACGGCGGAACTGTTCGGGATGGGTGATCGTCTGCTCATAGACGCCCGCTTCGGAAAACTTGCCGAAAGCCCGGCTGATCGGCGGCACGGCGCCGTCCGGCTGATAGATGATGCGCAAGGCGGGATAGGCGAAAGCGCCGGCGAAGCGATCCGCCTCGGACGGCGGCGGTCCGCCATCGAGATAGATCTTCAACTCGTCGCGCAGCGCCTTGACCGAGGCGTCGAACAACAGGCACAGCCGATCCACCGCTTCAGAGGCGCTGGCGGCGCGTTTGAAAGTCTTCTCGACCGCTTCGTGAGACACGATGTCGGTATCGCCCAAAATCTAGTCCTCGCGTTTGATGAAGGTGACCGTGAACAGCGGTTCGCCGTCAAAGACCGGCTCGGTCCGGCCTTCCTCATCAATCATCTGGAAGGAGGTGGGCTCGATGCGACCTTCCATGCGATAGCCGCGTTCGGCCATGCGGCCGCGATGGAATTCGAGCGCCGCCGCCGAAAACGTCTTGGCCAGGAAGGTGATGCGATGCGGTTCGTCTGCCATGGCGGCCTCCTTAGAAACTTAGATGCGCGCGGAGCGCGGTCCTTTAAGTCGTACCGCTATCTCCGCGCGCTTCCAAGCCGGGATGACCGTCTGGGGCGAGGCTTTTACTGCGCCGGGCAGCGACCTGCGGTCACACGGGCGACCTCGGCCGGATCGCCATCGGTCCGGGCCGGCTCCAGGCCCAGCGCGCAGGCGATCATCAGATAGACGTTCACATTCTCGAACGGAGCGACCATTCCCACGCCGTCAAAACGCGGACCGGCGGCCACAAAGGTCGAGCCCATGATCGGATCGAGATTGTCATAGCCGTGATTGCCCGGAATGATCCGGCGCGGCGATTGCTCCAGGCTCGGCGCCACAAGCGACCAGCCCGCATCCGCCACCACCAGCAGGTCCGGACCGCGGGTCGGGTGATCGAGATGATAATGGGCCGGCATCTCATGGGCCTTGTAGGCGACCACATGCGCGTTGCCCGAATTGTTGATGGCCTCGAAGGCCTCGTCGATGGCCGCTTCCTCGCCCTCTTCGGAGAACAGGAAGATATAGGGCTGCGCGCCGGCGCCCCAGCGCCCTTCCATGTGCGGGGAATAGACCCGGTCAAAATCGATCCACTCATCCACCGCCACGATGCGCTCGTCCGACAGCTGGGCCATGCCGTGGTCAGAGACGATGATGATGTCGGTCGTCTCCAGAAGGCCGCGCGCCCGCAGGCCCTCGACCAGCTGGCCCACATAGCCGTCCACTTCGGCGACCGCTTCGGCGACGGCGTCATTCTCCGGCCCATTGCGGTGCGCGACGCTGTCCACACGATCAAAATAGACCGCCGCCAGACCCGGCATGTCTTCAGAGGGCGCGTCGAACCAGGCCAGAACCTCGTCCACGCGTTCCTGATAGGGCTTGTCATGCTGATAAGGCGTCCAGATGGACGGACGCACGCCATCATGCTCGACCTCCGAGCCCAGCCAGAACATGATCGCGCTTTCCACCCCCTGTTTCTCGGCCGTGATCCAGATCGGCTCGCCCTGCCACCAGAACGGGTCCTGGGCCGACATCGGGTTGACGAAACCGGTGCGCGCCTCGCGGTCGTAAGGCGCATTCTCGGTCATGCCGTGGTTCTCGGGATAGAGCCCGGTGGCGATGGAGTAGAAATTCACGAAGGTCTTGGACGGCATGACCGGGATCATGCGCTCGGCGCGGGCGCCGCGCTCGGCCAGCGCCTCGATGTTCGGCGCATCATAGAGATCAAGGAAGTCGGCGCGGAACCCGTCGAGCCCGATCATCAGCACGCGCTCGGGCTGCTCGCTTGCAGCGACGTCCGGCGCGGACGCCGTGTCAAACACGCTGGCGCAGCTCGCCAGAGCCAGCGCACTGCACGCCGCTATAGTATAGACAAATGATCGAAACATGACGCATCCCCATGCGATGACTGGAAATTTCCAGCCCGCCCTAGCCCATGCGCGAACCGGGGTAAAGTGAACATCGCGAATGAAAACTTTCGCACTGCAACATGGCGCGCTATGGGATCGGCCTCTCTTGAATTCTGGACGATCCGATGACTGATCAAACCCCTCTCGCCAACCGTGTCTGGACTGTTTTGAAATTCGGCGGCACCTCCGTGGCCAAGCCGGAAAACTGGGCTGTTATCGCAAAGCTTGCGAAGGCCCGGCTCAAACAGGACAAACCGGGCGGGAAGGTGCTGATCGTCCATTCCGCGCTGTCGGGCGTGTCCAACCGCCTTGAGGCCCTGCCTGATCAGGCCTTGCTGGGCGATGTCAGCAGCGAGATCGCGGCCATCAAGGCGGTGCATCTGGACTTTGCCGAAGCCGCGCTTCTGGACGGCTCCACCCTGCTGGCCGGCCATTTCGAAACGCTCGACCGTCTCGCCGCCGGCATTGCGCTGGTGCGTGAGGCCAGCCCGCGCGTGCGCGCCGAACTGCTGGCGCTTGGGGAACAGATGGCGAGCGTTCTGGGCATGGAGCGCCTGCGCCAGGAAGGACTGAGCCCGGTGTTTCTCGATGCGCGCGACGCCTTGCAAGCCGCCTCCAACAGCGAGGATGCGGGCGGGTATCTGTCCAATTCGGTGATCGAGGGCGCGGACGCCCGTCTGCAGATGCGCCTCAAGGACGCCGAGCTGGTGCTGACCCAGGGTTTTATCGCCCGCAATGCCCGCGACGAGACCGTCCTGCTGGGCCGGGGCGGGTCGGACACGTCTGCCGCCTATTTCGCCAACAAGCTCGATGCCGCCAAGCTCGAGATCTGGACTGATGTGCCGGGCCTGTTCAGCGCCGATCCGCGCCTGACCGAGGGCGCCCGGCTCCTGCAGGCGCTGTCCTATGACGAGGCGCAGGAAATCGCGACCATGGGCGGCAAGGTGCTGCATCCGCGCTGCATCGGCCCGGCCCGCCGCGCCAATGTGCCCGTGGAAGTGCGCTCCACCCTGCGCCCCGAACTCGCTGGCACGCTGATCACCGCCAAGCCCGGCGATGACGCGCCGCAGCTCAAGGCCGTGTCGGTGAAATCGGGTGTGCGCATCGTCGCCATGGAAGGCGCGGGCATGTGGCGTCAGGCGGGCTTCCTCGCCGATGTCTTCGCCTGCTTCAAGGAATGCGGCGTGTCGGTGGACCTCGTCTCCACCTCCGAGACCAACGTCACCGTCAGCCTTGATCCCGATCCCAGCCTTGATCAGGCGCGGCTCGACGCCCTGCGCGCCCGGCTGGAACGCTTCTGCCGGGTCAAGATCATGGACGATGGCGCGGCGGTGTCCCTTGTCGGATATGGCGTGCGCCGCATCCTGCACAAGCTCGCCCCGGCGCTGGAAATGTTCCAGGACAAGCCGATCCGGCTGGTCAGCCAGGCCGCCAATGACCTCAACTTCACCGTGGTGGTGGACGCCAGCGAAGGCCGCGCCCTCGCTGCGCGCCTGCATGAAGAACTGATCGCGCCCGCCCCGTCCGGTCCCGTGTTCGGGCCGAGCTGGGCAGAGCTCAATGAGACCGCGTCGAGCAAGCCGCAGCGCCCCGATCCGTGGTGGGTGACCAAGCGCGACGCGCTCATCAAGATCGCGCCGCAAACCGGCGGACGCTATGTCTATGACCTTGAGACCATCAAGGCGCGCGCCAGCGCTGTCGCAAACATCAAGAGCGTCAATCGCGCCTTCTACGCCATGAAGGCCAACCCGCACCCGGACGTTCTGAAAACCATCTTCGAGGCCGGGCTGGGCTTTGAGTGCGTCTCGCCGGGCGAGCTCATGCGGCTCAAGGACACCTTCCCCGGTCTTGATCCGAAGAAGGTGCTGTTCACCCCCAATTTCGCCGCGCGCCATGAATACGCCGCCGCGATCGAACTGGGGACCAACCTCACCATTGACGGGCTGCACCCGCTCACCGAATGGCCCGAACTCTTCAAGGGTGTCGAGGTCATCCTGCGCATCAACCCGGATCGTCCGCGCGGCCACCACCAGCATGTTCAAACGGCTGGCCCCAAGGCCAAGTTCGGCATTCCGCTTGATCAGCTTGACGCGGCGCGCGACGCCGCGGCCAAGGCCGGCGCCACGGTCATCGGACTGCACGCCCACGCCGGCTCCGGCGTGATCGAGGCGGGCCATTGGCGCGAGATCGGGGCGATCCTCGCCCGCGCCGCCGAGGGCTTTTCCGATATCCGCGTCCTCAATGTGGGCGGCGGCCTCGGGGTGCCCGAAAGCGCCGAAGCGCCGGCGCTTGATCTGGCGCTGGTGGACGCCGAGCTCGCCAAGCTCAAACAGGCCCTGCCCGATTACGAGATCTGGATGGAGCCGGGCCGCTATCCGGTCGCGGAATCCGGCGTGCTGCTCTCAGCGGTGACCCAGATCAAGCACGCCTTCGGCACGCGCTTTATCGGTCTTGGCACCGGCATGAACTCGCTGATCCGCCCCGCGCTCTATGGCGCCCGCCATGAGATCGTGAACCTCAGCCGCTATGATGAAGAGGGCACGGGCATGGCGTCCATTGTCGGCCCGATCTGCGAAAGCGCGGACCTTCTGGGCGCGGACCGCCTGATGCCGGAGACAAAGGAAGGCGATATCATCGCCATCGCCGAAGCCGGCGCCTATGGCGCGGTCATGTCCAGCCGCTACAATCTGCGCGAACCCGCGGATGAAGTGGTGATTTAGGGGGCTATTCACAGGAATTGAAACCCCGGCCAAGCACAGCGCAGAGCCGGGAATTCAACCATCTGCATAGCTCACGCCACCGGGATGGTGCCCCCGTCAATGACATGCTCGCTACCGGTGATGGCGCCCGCGAGGTCTGAGCTGAGGAAGGCGATCAGCGCCGCGACCTCGGCGGGTTTCGCCGGGCGGCCCAGCGGAATGCCGCCCAGCGCCTGCATGATCATGTCCATGCCGCCCTGCCGGTCCGTGCCCGCCTCGTCCGCCAGCCGGTCGGCGAGATCAAGGGCGGCCTCGGTCTCGATCCAGCCCGGCGAGACGCGCACGACCCGTACGCCTTTGGGGCCCAGCTCCTTGGACAGGCTCTTGGAATAGGTGGAGAGCGCCGCCTTCGCTGCCGCATAGGCGGTGGTGGATTGCGGCAGAGGCATGCGGCTCTGGATGGAGGTCACATGCACGATCACGCCCGCGCCTTGCTCTATCAGGCCCGGCGCCAGCGCGCGATCCAGGCGCACCGCGGCCATGAGGTTGAGCGACAGCTCGTCTTCCCAGATCGCGTCGGTCAGCGCGGCGAAGCCGCCCGCCGGCGCACTGGAGCCGCCGAGCACATGCACCACGACCTCGACGCCACGCCAGAGATCCTCGACTTGTCCCGCCAGTCGCGCACACCCCTCCGCCGACATCAGATCCGCAGCAATATAGTCAACGCCCGACAAAGGGGCCTCAGGCAGGCTGCGCGCCGCGACGAGCACGCGCGCACCCTGATCGCGAAAGAGTTGGGCGGTCGCATGGCCGAGCCCGCGCGTGCCGCCCGTCACCAGAACACGTTTGCCGTTCAGGCCGAGATCAAAGCTCATCGATGATCTCCAGCGACCGGATCAGCCCCTCAGACAGGACAAACCGATAGGTGAACAGGATCGGGCTGTTCTTGAAGGCGCCCGAAACTTCACAGGTCAGCGTCACCGCCGCGTCGTCGCCTTCGGCGGACAGGACCCGTTCCCTGAAGCTGATGGCCTGTACGTCCTGGCGCCATTTCAGGATGGCGGCTCGCCCGTGATGGGACTGGCGCTCGTCGGTGACGACGCCGTCCTCGGTGAAGCAGGATGCAATGTCTTCTGGGCTTTGCGCCGTCATGTAACGCTTGACGGGGTCCGGAGATGCAGGAAATCCGCCCCGCCCCCGTTGAACACACCCGCGAAAGCGCAACCGAAGGCCTTGAAGCGGCGCTGAAAATGATTGAGGGGCGCTGGAAACTGGCGATCCTGTTCCATCTCTTCGGCGGACAGGTCCTGCGCTTTTCCGAGCTTGAACGGGCGATCCCCGACATCTCCCAGAAAATGCTGATCCAGCAGCTGCGGCAGATGGAAACGGATGGCATTGTCGCACGGACCGTCTATCCCGAAGTCCCGCCCAAGGTGGAATATGCGCTGACCGACTGGGGCCAGTCCCTTTGTCCCGCGCTCGACGCCTTGCTGAGCTGGGCAGGTAACAGGCCTGAATAGTCCCTAACAACAAAAAGCCCCGGTCACATCGACCGGGGCTTTTCGTATCAGGGGTGACGCGACCTAGTCGTCGTCGCCATCCTCATCGTCCTCATCGTCGTCGTCATCCGCCTCGACCATCGCGGCGGTGGCGCTCCACCCGTAAGCGTGGGTGATGACGTGGTGGAGGGTGTTCTGCTCCATCGTGCCGTCCACCAGGTGCGCCCAGGGGCCGACGGCGAAGGCGATGACGTCTTCGCCCGAATGGGTTTCAGAGCCCATCGGCATCGCCGATTGCTGGCGATAGTTCGGATCCATCACGATCTCGTCGGTCAGCGGTTCGGCGTCCTCGCCGCGCGGACGCAGCGGGCCGCCATTCTGATAGCCGAGCGTGGTGTAGGGACGGCCGTCGCCCGCCGGCATGGGCGGCGTCTCGGCGTCGGTCAGGTTCGGCGCCGGCGGACGCACCAGACCCAGGATCGGATTGCCGCGACGCGGATAGCCCGCAATCGTGAAGACATGGCCATGGTCGGCGGTGACGATGATTAGCGTCTCATCGAGATCCACCATGGACTGGGCGGTCTCGATGGCCTCGGCCAGGGCAAGCGCGTCATTGAGCGCGCGCGCGGCGTTGGCGCCGTGATGGGCGTGGTCGATCCGGCCGCCCTCCACCAGCAGGTAGAAGCCATCCTCGTCATTGGACAGGCGGTTGATGGCGAACTCGGTCAGATCAGCGAGCGACGGCTCCTCGTTCGGGTCCCGGTCGATGGCGTAGCTGAGGTGGGAGTTGGTGAACAGGCCCAGCACCGGCTTGTCGTCATCGGCGTCCAGCGCGTTGAAACCCGCGAGATCGTCCACATAGATGCCGCCTTCGGACACCCATTCCGCCGTGAGGTCGCGATCGCGACGCTGGCCGCCCTGGTCTTGCGTGGTGAACGCCGCGCGACCCCCGCCCAGCGCCACATCAAGGCCGTCGCCATACGGGCCCGTCCGGGTGCCGATCAGCTGGGCGGCGATATCGGTGCAGCCCGCCGCGACGGCGTAGTCGGGCAGCGCTGCATCGCTTTCCCAGCCCCGGTCGGTGACGTGGGCATAGGTGGTGGCCGGGGTGGCGTGCGTCAGGCGCGCGGACGACACGATGCCGGTGGACAGTCCGTGCTCTTCGGCCATCTCCACCAGCGTTTGCGGCACCGGGCCGCCTTCGCAGGGTTCAAGAATGTCGCGCGCATAGACCGAGATCGCGCCCGAATGGGTCTTCACCCCGGTATGGATGGCCGAGGCGGTGGCGGCGCTGTCAGGCACCTGCGCGTTTTCCGAATAGGTCTTGATCAGCGCCGTGTGGCCCCATTGCTCGAACGGGAGATAGTTCTCCTCCCCGCTCATGCCCTGGTTCTGACCGTCAAGGATGCGGCTGGCGACGATGGTCCCCAGGCTCATGCCATCGCCGACAAAGACGATGACATTGCGCGCGCGGCCTTCGCGGTGCGGTCGGTTCAGGCGCGCCAGGATCTCGTCCTGAGAGCGGGATCGCCATTCCGCGCCAGGCCCCTCGAACTCGGCCGGCTGGGCGATGGTCGGGGCTGGAGCCTCGCTGCGACCGGACCAGTCCAGATCAGACTGAACGGAGACGTTCTGGCAGGCGCACAGCGCGAGCGCGCTGGCGGAAAACAGGGCGGCGCGGAAGATCATGATGGATCCCTTCTCTGACACTGGCGTTGGTTTAGCGCGGCTTTGTGACGGATCAAAGCATCCCTCCTGCCAATCATGCGTTATAGAACAAGTACGCCGCCTTCATCGGAGACCACCGCCTTGAAAACCTTGTCCCTTGTGCTGAACGCCCATTCCGGAACCACGCGCGAGCTGGGCAGGGAAAAAGTGCTGGAAGCGGTGCACGGGTCGGCGGACTGGGCGAAGGTGATCGTGCATGACTGCTCGGAAACCTTCAAAGAGCGCGTCAGCAAGGCCTGCGCCGAACCCTCCGACTATATCGCCGTGGCGGGCGGGGACGGCACGGCGGCGGCGGTGCTGAACGAGCTGGTGCGGACGAATTGCCGCACGCCGGTCATTCCCCTGCCGCTGGGCACCGCAAACCTTCTGCCCAAGCGGCTGTATGGCGCCCGGTCCATCGAGACGATCCTGCGCGAGGCGCCGGAATATCCCGTTGAGCCGCTGCACGCAGGCGAGGTGGACGGGCATCTGTTCTTCTGCGCGCTCATGGCCGGTTTCCCGGTCCGCTTCGGACAGGCGCGCGAAGCCCTGAGACCGGATGGCGAGGGCCGTCAGCCCGGACGCGCCCTGACCTATCTGCGCAAGGCCATGCAGGCGTTTGGACAGACCCGCATGCGCCTGAAGGTGGATGAGGACGAGACGATGAAACTGCGCCGCGCAAACGCGCTGATGACCCTTCCGGGCGGGGCGGCGGCCATGATCCATGGCGCCCGCCCCGGGGAAGAGGTGCTCGAGCATGTGTTCACTCATACCGAAGACCTCTCCGACGCCCTGGGCGCGCTGACCGGCTTTCTGGGGGAGATGCTGAACATGGGCGAGCTCAATCCGCTCCGCTCGCAGGAGTGCGCCGTGCTCGACGGGCCCTCGAAGATCACCGTGATGCTGGATGGGGAGGTGTTGACCCTGAAGACCCCGATACGCATCTCCTTGAGACCCAACGCCGCCCTGTTCGCAGCCCCGGAGCCTGACGCATGACGCGACTGGCGCAAATCTCGGACCTTCATTTCGGCGCGGAATCCCCTGGCCTGCCCGAGGCCCTGCTGGAGACGCTCAACGCTCTCGCGCCTGACGCTGTCATCGCCTCGGGCGATTTCACCCAGTATGGCCGCCGGCGCGAGTTTGACGCCGCGCGGGACTTCTTCAGCGCCATCAACGCGCCGGTCATCGCGGCGCCGGGCAATCACGACACCCCCTATCTCAACCTCGCCGCCCGCGTGGCCGCGCCCTGGGCGCGCTTCGAGAAACGGCTGGGCAAGGGCGTCACGCCCAGCTGGCGCTCCCCCACGGCGGCGGTGGAATCCTATCTGACCGCACGCGGGCTGCAGGCCCAGCTCGACTGGTCTCTGGGCCGGGCCAATCCCCGCCACGCCGCCCGGATCGCACAGAGCTTCAATGATTTCAGAGGACTCAAGGTTGTCGCAGCGCACCACCCGCTGATGGCGCCAGGCGGATTGAAAGGCCGGGCCAAGACCCGCGGCGGTCGCGAGGCGGCGGATATCTTCGTGCAGGCGGGCCTCGACCTTGTGGTGACCGGCCATCTGCACCAGGTCTTCGCCCTGCCCCAGCGCCGGCCCGATGGCGGGTCGTGCTGGTTTGTCGGCGCGGGCACGGCGCTGTCACATCGCACGCGCGGCGAACCGCCCAGCTTCAACCTGTTTGATCACACCCTCGAAGGGCTCAGCCTGACGGTGTTCGCGGCCGAGGACGGAGAGAACCGCTTCACGCCGCAGAAGACACAGGCCCTGCACCGCTAGGACCGGCTGCCGCCCAACAAAAAGCCCGGCGCGATGCGCCGGGCTTTCCGTTTGCGAGCAATCGCCCTGTTACCAGATGCGCACGCGCTGTTCCGGCGGCAGGTACAGATCGTCTTCCTCGGTCACGCCGAAGGCGTCGTACCAGGCGTCCAGGTTCCGGACCACGCCGTTGATGCGGTACTGCGCCGGGCTGTGCGGATCGCCCAGCAGCTGGGCGCGCAACGCATCCTCGGTGATCAGGTTGCGCCAGACCTGGGCCCAGCCCAGGAAGAAGCGCTGGTCACCGGTCATGCCGTCGATCACCGGAGCTTCGCCGCCATAGACTTCGTCCACATACTGACGCCAGGCGGTGTAGGCCATTTGCAGGCCGCCCAGATCGCCGATGTTCTCGCCCATGGTCAGACGACCGCTGACGCACTGGCCCTCCACCGGGCAGAACGCTTCGTACTGAGCGCCCAGCTCGCCGGCGCGCTCTTCAAAGCGGACATTGGTCTCTTCGGTCCACCAGTCGCGCAGACGGCCTTCGGCGTCATAGCGACGGCCGTTATCGTCAAAGCCGTGGCCGATCTCGTGACCGATCACGCCGCCAATGCCGCCGAAATTGACCGCCATGTCGGCGTTCGGGTCAAAGAACGGCGCCTGCAGGATGCCGGCCGGGAAGGTGATCTGGTTGGCCAGCGGAGAGTAGGACGCATTGACGATTTGCGGCGGCCAGCCCCATTCACGGGTGTCGACCGGGCTGTTGAGATCCTCGATCTGCTCGGCCCAGTTGAACTCGGCCATGCGGGTGCGGTTGCCGAAATAGTCGTCGGCGGAAATTTCCAGGCCCTCATAGGAATCCCAGATTTCCGGATAGCCGATGCGCGCTTCAAAGCCGGCCAGCTTGGTCAGCGCTTCGGCGCGGGTCTCGTCGTCCATCCACTCAAGGTTCTCAAGACGCGATTCAAAGGCCGTGGTCAGACGCGCGACCAGGTCTTCCATCTGGGTCTTGGAGCTCGGCGGGAAGTGACGCTCCACATAGATCTGGCCCACGGCGTGGCCCAGGGCGCCGCCCACCAGGTTGACCGCACGACGGTCACGCGGGCGCTGCTCGGTCTGACCACGCAGGGTGCGGCCGAAGAAGTCGAAATTGGCGTCCTCGAACTCGGTCGGCAGCCAGCCGGCGCGGTCGGAGATGAAGTTGAACGCCATCCAGTCCTTGATGGTCTCAAGGTCGGTGTCTTCCAGAATGGCGGAGGTCTGGGCGATGGCGGTGGGCTGAACCACGATCAGCTCGTCCACGTTCAGGCCCAGATTGGCCATGCCTTCGGGGAAGTTCAGCGCCGGCGCCAGCTCGTCGAGCTCGGCCACGGACATCACGTTGTAGGTCAGGGTGACGTCGCGGCTGTCTTCACGGGTCCAGTGCGCGTCCGCGATGCGGGTTTCGAACGCCAGGATCGCTTCGGCTTTCTCCTGACCGCCTTCAATGCCGGACAGTTCGAAAATACGCGCAATATAGGCGACATAGGCGTCGCGGTATTGCTGGAAGCGCTCGCCTTCATCGAGGTAGTAGTCGCGATTGCCCATGCCCAGGCCGCCCTGGAACAGGCGCAGCGCGTTCACGGACGGATCGGCCGGGTCGGCCCAGACGGCGAAGCCATAGGGCGACTGATGATGCACGCTGGCGAACAGGGCCGTGGCGTCGTCCAGGCTCTCCACCGCGTTGATTTCGGCCAGGTAGGGCTGCAGCGGCGCCGTGCCGGCTTCGCTGATCGCCGCTTCATTCATGTAGCTGGCATAGAGATCGCCCACGAGCTGGTTGTTCGAACCGGCTTCGGCGTCGGCTTCGCCGGCTTCAAAGATGATCGCCTGAACGTCTTCCTCGGCTTCTTCGGACAGCACGGTGAACATGCCGAAGCGCGAACGGTCGCCCGGCAGCTCGGTGGTCTCCATCCAGCCGCCATTGGCGTACTGGTTGAAATCGTCGCCCGGATCGACATCGGTGTTCATGCCGGCGACGTCAAAGCCGAACTCGCCATAGACCGGCGCGCCCGATTGCGCGGTCTCGGTCTGGGCGGCGGTCTCGGTTTGCGCCGAGGTGTTGCTCTCGGGCGCGTCGGTCGGTCCGCACGCGGCCAGGCTGAGCACGGCCAGCGCCGAGCACGACATCAGAATCTGTTTCATAGGGTTCCCCTTAGCATTCACAAACGACACCCGCCCGGAGTGCGAGATGATGTCATAAATGTGGCGCACCCTCACGCCCGCCAAGATGGATGGCAAGTGAAAATGCGGACAGACAAGGCTAAACCCATGAAAAAGCCCGGCGCCTGAGCGCCGGGCTTGAACGGTTCCGATCGAGGTTGGTCTACCAGATCGAAACGCGTTGTTCGGGCGGCAGGTAGAGATCGTCGCTCTCATCCACGCCGAAGGCGGCGTACCAGGCGTCGATATTGCGCACCACGCCGTTCACCCGATATTCGGACGGGCTGTGCGGGTCGGTCCGCAGACGGCTGATGAGGTTGTCCTCGCGATACAGGCGACGCCAGACCTGGGCCCAGCCCAGGAAGAAGCGCTGATCGCCGGTGAAGCCGTCAATGACCGGGGCCTCGCCGCCATAGTGCGCGTCGACATAATCGCGCCAGGCCGAATACGCCATTTCCATGCCGCCCAGATCGCCGATATTCTCACCCAGGGTAAAACGACCGTTGACGGTGTGGCCTTCCAGCGGCTCGTACTGGTCGTACTGGGCGACCAGCGCGTCAGAGCGCTCCAGGAAACGCTCATTGGTCTCTTCAGTCCACCAGTCACGGATGCGGCCCTGAGCGTCAAAGCGACGACCCTGGTCGTCGAAGCCGTGGCCGATCTCGTGGCCGATCACCGCCCCGATGCCGCCAAAGTTGACCGCCATGTCGGCGTTCGGGTCAAAGAACGGCGCCTGCAGGATGCCGGCCGGGAAGGTGATCTGGTTCAGCAGCGGGTTATAGCTGGCGTTCACGATCTGCGGCGGCCAGTCCCATTCGCGGCGATCCACCGGACCAGCGAGGTCTTCCAGCTGCTCGGCCCAGGCGAACTCGGCCATGCGCATGCGGTTGCCGAAATAGTCATCCGCCCGGATCTCGAGACCCTCATAGGTGTCCCAGACTTCGGGATAGCCGATGCGCGGCTCGAAGGTGGAGAGCTTCTCCAGCGCCTGGGCGCGGGTTTCGTCATCCATCCAGCTGAGATTTTCCAGACGTTCGCGGAAGGCGGTCTGAAGACCGGCCACCAGCTCTTCCATCTGGGTCTTGGATTCGGGCGGGAAATGACGGTCCACATAGATCTGGCCAATGGCGTGACCGAGCGCGCCGCCGATCAGGTCCACGCCGCGTTTCTCACGCTCGCGTTGCTCTTCCACGCCGTTAAGGGTGCGCGAGAAGAAGTCAAAGCTCGCCTGGTCGAAGTCATCGCCCAGCCAGCTGGCGCGGTCGGACAGGAAGTGGAAGGTCAGATAGGCCTTCAGCGTGTCGAGATCGGTTTGAGAGAAGATCTCGCCGGCGTCCGCGATGGCGCTCGGCGTGGCGACCATGAAGCTTTCCTGACCGCCAAGGCCGAAAGCCTCGAGATTGGCGCGGAAATCGAACTCGGGCGCCAGCTCGACCACTTCGTCGAGCGACAGCACATTGTATATCTCGGTGATCTCGCGGGTGCGCTCCTGGCTCCAGTGAACCTCGGCCAGCGCGGTTTCCAGCGCCATGATGGCCTGGGCCTTGTCAGCGCCGCCTTCAATGCCGGCCAGGTCAAAGATGCGCTCGATATAGGCGACATAGGCGGTGCGATAACGCTCGGACGCCTCGTCTTCTTCAAGGTAATAGTCGCGATCGGGCAGGCCCAGACCGCCCTGGCCCATATAGAGGGTGTAGCGGGAGGTGTCGGCGGGATCGGGGATCACGCCCACGCCCCAGGGCGAGGCGTAATGCACGGTCGCGAACAGGGAGGCGACATCCTCCCAGCTCGACGCGGCGTTGATCCGGTCAAGATAGGGCTGTGCCGGCGCCAGACCGGCGGCGTTGATGGCGTCCGCGTCCATCCAGGACTTGTACAGACCGCCCACCAGCTGGGTGTTGGAGCCGTCCGGCGCATCAACCGCGGCGGCTTCATCAATGATCTCGCGGACATGGTCTTCCGCCTCGATGGCGAGCTTGGTGAACATGCCGTAATTGGAGCGGTCGGACGGGATCTCGGTGCGCTCAAGCCAGGCCTGGTTGGCGAACTGGAAGAAGTCATCGCCCGGATCGAGCTCGGCGTTCATGCCGGTGACGTCAAAACCGAAATCACCCAGAACCGGCGCATCTTGCGCAAAGGCGGGCGCTGCGGCGGCGAGCGCGATGAACGCAACGCCAGACAACAGGTTTTTCATGCGTTTTCCCCTTGGTAATCGTGTCATTGCAGGCGCCGAAAAAGCGGGCGCTGAAGTTAGGTCCTGCGGCGCGAAGCGTGTGAGGCGTCGCCCGCGCCGCAGGATCGTGAGGGTTATTCGGCCGGAGCCGTTCCCTCATCCGGATGGCCGACATCAACCCCGTCCGGGCCCGAGTCATGGCCGATGTAGCTCTCGCCGACGCGCGGCTGCTTCTCACCCGTCCACAGCCCCTTGAAGAAGCGGCCGATATCCGCGCCGATCGCATACAGCGCCGGCACCATCAGCAGCGTCAGGAACAGGGCGAAGATCACCGCAAAGCCCAGAGAGATCACCATCGGCTTCAGGAACTGGGCCGCGGTGGAGCGCTCGGCGATCATCGGCAGGATGCCGATAAAGGTGGTGACCGTGGTCAGAAGGATCGGGCGGAAGCGCTGCACGCCCGCATCCACCAGCGCCTGCATGGCCCCGACGCCGCGTTCACGCAGGCGGTTCACGAAGTCCACCAGCACCAGGTTGTCGTTGATCACGATCCCGGCGGCGGCCCCGATGCCGAACATGGAGAACAGCGCGAAGGGCTCGCCCAGGATCATGTGGCCGAAGACCGCGCCGGCATAGGCGAAGGGAATGGCCGTCATGATCATCAGCGGCTGGGCGTAGGAGCGGAACGCCACCGCCAGCAGCACATACATCATGACCACCATCATCAGCTGCAGCCGGATGACCTCGGACAGGAATTCCGCCTCGCCTTCGGCTTCGCCGATGGCGCCGGTGGAGATGCCCGGATACCGCTCGCGCCATTGCGGGAAGAACTCTTCCTCCAGCTCCTGGCGGATGTTGGCGGCGGCGTCATTGTCGGTCAGCTCGGCGCTCACCGTGACGGTGCGCTGACGCTCCCGACGGCGGATCTGGTTGATCCCCGGCGCGAACTCGGCGTCGACCACCGCCGCCAGCGGCACTTCGCGGCCGTCATTGGTGCGGATGCGCAGATTGTTGACCGCATCCAGGCTGTTCCGGGCCTCCCGGGGATAGCGGACCATCACCCGGACATCCTCGCCATCGCGCGGCAGGCGCTGGACTTCATAGCCATAAAAGGCCTGGCCCACCTGACGGGTCACGTCCGCCAGCGTCAGGCCCAGGGCCTGGGCGTCCGGACGCAGGGTCAGGCGCAGCTCGTCGGCGGAGGACTGCAGATTGTCCACGATGTCATAGGTGGTCTCGAACGTCGCCAGATGCTGGCGAAGTTCGGCCGCCGCCGCCCGCAACACATCCAGATCGGGATGGTTGATGGCGAACTGGATGGCCGGGCCACTGTCATTGAGGGTGGCCTCGAAACGGATTTCCTCCGCATCCGGCACCGGCCCCAGGGCGTCGCGCAGGCGTTGCGCCACCTCGGCGGTGGGCGTGCGGCCCGGACGGTTCTCCGGCGGCGCGATATTGATCCAGGCCCGGACCGAACCGTCGGTCGCCAGCGTGGAGCGCGAGCGGATCATGTCGTCCTCGCCCGGGAACTCCTCGCGATAGGCCTGCTGCACTTCCAGCTCGGCTTCATCCAGACGCGAGCGGATCTCGTCGGTCCGCGACCAGGGCGTGCCCTCGGCCAGCTGGATGTTCACCCGGATCAGGTCGCTTTCGATCTCCGGCATGAAGGCGGACTTCACATAGCCGTTCGCCTGCAGGGCGATGGCCAGGCCGAACACCCCGATGAAGAACATCAAGGTGGCGTAGCGCAGGCGGATCGCCGTCGCCAGAACCGGCGCGTAGACATGGTGCGCGAAGGCGATCAGGCTGTCAGCGATCATCGCCTGGAACTTGATGAACGGACCAAAGAAGCCGTTCGTGTTCTGCGGTTTGATGTGCGCCAGGTGCGCCGGCAGGATGAACAGCGCTTCCACCAGCGAGAAGGCCAGAGCCGCGATGATGACCAGAGAGATCTGACGCGTGAACTGCACTTCGGGCCCGGTTAGCATCATCCAGGGCGCGAACGCCATCATGGTGGTGATGACCGCGAAGACGACCGGCTTGGCCACCATCTGGGTGCCCACGACCGCCGCCGTCAGCCCCTGCTCGCCGCGCTCGACGCGGGCGTGAATGTTCTCGCCCACGATGATGGCGTCATCCACCACCACCCCGATCACGATCAGGAAGGCGAACAGCGACAGGAAGTTCAGGGTGATGCCCAGCATGGGCAGGATCAGGAAGGCGCCGGCGAAGGCGGTGGCGATGCCCACCGTCACCCACAACGCCACGATCGGACGCAGGAACAGCACCAGCACGCCCAGCACCAGCGCCAGACCCAGAAGGGCCGAGCTGCCGATGACGGTCAGCTGCGAGTTGAACTGGTCCGCGCCGTCCCACCACACCGACAATTGCAGGGTGGAGGGCAGTTCGGCGTTCTTGCGCTCGAGATACTCCTTCATGGCGTTGGACACATCGATGATGTCCGAGCTGCCGGTGGAGCGGATCGCGATGATCACCATCTGCTCGCCATCAAAGGTGGCGTTCAGATTGGCGTCCACGAGACCGTCGATCACGGTGGCGACATCGCCCACGCGCACCACGCCGCCGTCAGAGGTCTGGCGCACGATGATGTTCTCGAATTCGTAAGCGGTGTCCGCCAGCTCGCGCGAGGCGATGCGGACATCCCCGAGATCGGTGCGGACCGAACCGGCGGAGGTGTTGATCGAGGAGTTGGCGATGGCCTGGGCGATCTCGGCGAAGCTGACGCCATAGCGGCGCATGTCTTCCTCGGAGACCTCGATCGCGACTTCCTCGCCCAGCGTGCCCATCACCTCGACCAGCGAGGCGCCGGGAATGGTGGAGGAGATCTCGTTCCGGATCTCGCGCGCCACCCGTTGCAGGTCGCGGCGCTCCACCTGGCCGTGCAGGGCGAAGCCGGCGATCTGGTCAGAGTTCTGCCAGCGCTGGACCTGCGGACGATAGGCTTCGCGCGGCATGTTGTTGATGGAGTCCACGCGCAGCTTGATCTCGTCGATGAAGGCTGACGCTTCCTGGGACGGCAGGCCGGACACATAGACCGAACCTGAGCCTTCGCGGGCGACGGCCTCAAGCTCGTCCACGCCGTCCAGATCGCTCAGCGCCTCTTCGATGCGGACAATGATCTGCTCCTCGATCTCCTGGGGCGACGCGCCCGGCCAGGCGACCGAGATCGACGCGCCCGGGAACACGGCGCCGGGATTGTTCTCCCGTTGCATGGAGAAGTAGCCGACCACGCCGCCGATCAGGGCGATCAGCATCAAGAGGTTGGCGGCGACGGAGTTCTTGGCCCACCAGGCCAGCAACCCCTTGTGCTTGTCGTGTTCAGGATTGTGAACCATGTCCGTTCTCCCCGATCCTGACTAGTTGGCGCGCGAGGCGGTCGTGGTCTCCTGGACCAGCGCTTCGCTCTCGGCGTCATTATCATTGGCGGCGTCGGCTTCCGGTTCGGGATCGAGCGGATCGCCATTGGCGTCCATCGCCCGCACCAGCATGCCTTCGGCGGCGCCGCGCAGCGGCGAGGTGACAACGCGATCGCCCGGTTCCAGACCGGCGGTCAGAACCACGCGCTCGGCGCTGGTGTCCACCACATTGACCTGACGGATCGACAGGGTGCCGTCGAGTTCGGCCACATAGACCTCGTTCGAGCCGCGCAGGGCGCTGCGGGGCAGCACGATGGCGTTCTCAAGCTCGCGACCATCAATGTTGGCGGCGACGAACAGACCCACGGCCAGCGGGGCGCCCGCCTCTTCAGCAGCCGCGCCATAGGGGTCCTCGACCTCGATGATGGCGCTCATGGTGCGGGTTTGCGGGTTGATGGCGCTGTCGGTGCGCACAAGGCGACCTTCCCAGTGACGCTCCTGACCGGCGACGCTGGCGCTCAGATGCGCGGGGCGGCCCGGATTGGCGTCGCTGGACTGGAAGGCCAGCGGCAGGTTCAGGATCGCGAGCTCGGCATTGGTCAGCGGCAGACGGACCTGAACGCGATTGGTCGCGAAGACACGTCCCAGACGGGTGCCGGGGCCGACATACTGACCGAGATCGGCCGACTTGGCGCGAACGCGGCCGTCAAACGGCGCGGAAATGCGCGTCCGGCTCAGATTGAGACGGGCTTCGTCCAGGCTGGCCTGGGCCGAGGCCAGCTGGGCGCGCGCTTCCGCCATCTGCGGTTCGCGCAGGGTCAGCGCGCTGGCTTCGCCATCGCCCAGCGATTCCCATTCTTCACGCGCCAGCTCGGATTCGGCCTGCTCGCGCACCAGCGCCTGACGGCTCTGGGCGACCAGCGCTTCGGCGCGCGTGACCGCCAGGCGATAATCGGCGTCCTCGAGACGCACCAGCACTTCGCCCGCTTCAAAGAAGCCGCCATCAACGAAGTTCGGGTTCACATAGGTGATCCGACCTGACACCTGGGCGGTGAGATCGATCTCGGTCAGCGGGGTGACCTCGCCCTGTGTGGTGACAGACAGCTGCACCGGGCTCAGAGCGGCTTCGGTGACGAAGACCGCAGACGGACGCGCGACGATCTCGGCGCGCTCGGGCTTGGGCGCCGCCGCAGCCAGCACGACATAGACGACGATGAACGCAAAGAGCACCGCAACCGGCAGCCCTATAATCAACAAACGACCCAAAAACTTGCTCATGACCAACCTCTTTTGTCCCCTGACCGGTTTTACCGGTCTTATGATGTCCTAGTTCTCGATATTGGATGCAGTGACGCCGCCGCCGGCGCTGAAGTCGCCAGCAATGGCCAGATGCAGCGCGATGCGGTTGTCCACCCGCTCATTGCGCGCTGATATCAGGGCCGACTGCGCCGAGATCTGACGCGTCTGAGCGTCGATCAGCTCGAAGATTGTCGACAGGCCCGACGCATACTGACGCTGCACGAGAGCCAGCGCTTCGCGGGCTTCATCAGAAGCGACCGTCAACGCATCGACCCGTTGCGCCAGGCGGCGATCCGCTTCGATCGCGTCCTCGGCTTCACGCAGCGCCGTCAGGGCGGTGCTCACCAGATTGGCGGACAATTGTTCCGCCTGGGCCTCGGCCCGGTCGCGCTCGGCGCGCAGGCGTCCGCCCTGGAAGATCGGCGCCGAGATCGACCCGACAACGGTCTTCACCAGATCATCAAAGTTCAGCGCATCGGCGATGTCCGCGCCGCCATCGGCCAGGCTGGCGCGCAGGCCAAGCCCCGGATAGAGCGCCTTCTGAGCCGCGGACGCCGAATAGCCGGCGGCGGCGAGGCGCGCTTGCGCAGCGACCACATCCGGACGACGCGCCAGAAGCGTTTCAGGCTGCCCCGGATTGGGCAAGGCGCCCAGCGCTGGCAGTTCGGCGCCAGCGGCGATCGAGGCGGACGGATACCGGCCCAGCGTCACTTCAAGCACCCGCGCCGCATTCGCTTGCGCCCGCAGACGCGAGGCCAGCGTGGCTTCGGAAGAGGCCAGGGCCGAACGCGCCGTACGCACATCCGAGGAGCGGACCACGCCGCGCTGGAAGCGCCGTTCGACGATTTCGAGCTGATTGGTCCGGGCCTCCACATCAGCCTGGGCCAGCTCAGCCTGCTGGCTGGCGGCGATCAGGGCATACCAGGACCGCGCCACGGAGGCGGCGATCGACAGGCGCGCGCCATACCAGTCGGCGCGCGCGGCTTCCGCCGTCAGGGCGCCAGAGCGCGCCTGGTCACCCAGACGCCCCCAGACATCCGCCTGCCAGTTGACTTCAAGACCGGTGCTGAAGCCGGTATTGCCCGGCTCCTGGTCAGTGTAGCCCACAGAGCCGTCCAGCGTTGGAAGACGGGCTGCGCCCGCAGACCGGGCGCCGGCGCGGGCCGCATCATAGCTTGCAAGAGCGGACGCAACCGTCGGATTGGCGTCCAGCGCCTCGGCGACCAGCACCTGAAGCACCGGATCCTCGAACGCCGCGATCCAGTCGGACGGCGAGGCGTCCAGCTCGGCCGGCGCCGCAGAGAACGTTTCCGGCGCCAGGACAAGATCGCTGGCGCCCGGCGTGACGACGCTGGCGCAGGCGCTCAACAGCAAGGGCGCAAAAAACGGTGAAATACGCAAAAGGGACACGGGCCCTCCCCCGGGAAAATTACAAAACCTGAACTGCACCCTATTTGGGCGCTCTCGAAAGTCAATCAAAACTTATCGAAAAACGATAAAAGTTTCTCGAATTACAAAAAATTTATACAGGCATTCTTCCCGGGCCTCCGAACAAATCCGCAAAACAACAAGGGTTTCCGAGGTGTCACATTCCCATGCTACGAGAAGGTATGACTGAAGATCGTAACACCCCTGCGAAACGCATGACCGGGGACCGGCCGCGTCGCCGTGATATTGCCCTGACGGCCTCGATCGGCGTGGTCGTGATGCTGGTTCTGGCTGTGGCCGGCGAGCTCTCCGGCGGCGCGTTCCTGGGCGGGGCGGCCGCCTTCATCGCACTGGCTTTTGTCTATTATCTCACCGCCTTGACCACGGCAGAGCCCAATCCGCGCCCGCTGGCGGTGAACGCGCCGCGAGACCTGGAGGCCGAGGCGAGCGTCACCATGCTGGAGCGCCTGCCCATTCCGGTGCTGCTGATCGGCGCAGGCGGACGAATCGAACGCGCCAATCCAGCCGCGCGCACTTTCCTGGGGCTGGGGACCGAACGCGGCCTTTTGTCCACGGTTCTGCGCCAGCCGCGCGTTCTGGAGGCGGTCAGCGCCGCGCTGCGCGGGGATCGCGGCGCGACGGTCGAATATTCAACCCTGGCGCCGCTGGAGAGCCATGTGCGCGCCTATGTGGAGCCAATCCGCCTCTCAGCGCCCGGCCCCATGCCGTTTCGCGCCATGCTGGTTCTGGCGGACGACACCAATTCCAAGCGCGCCGAGCGGATGCGGGCGGACTTCCTCGCCAACGCCAGCCACGAGCTGCGCACGCCCCTCGCCTCGCTGGCGGGTTTCATCGAGACCCTGTCCGGTCCCGCCCGGGATGACGAAGAGGCGCGCGACCGCTTCCTCGAGATCATGACGGTGCAGACCGAGCGCATGCGCCGTCTGATCAATGACCTGCTGTCTCTCAGCCGGGTCGAGATGAACGAGCACATGCCGCCCACGGGATCGGTGGATCTCGACAATCTCACCGCGGATGTGTCCGAAGCCCTCGCGCCTGTGGCCGCGAGCCGGAATATCAGTGTCGAGATCGATGAAGCGGGAACCGAGGGCGGCGCGCAGGTGCGCGGCGATCGCGACCAGCTCTATGAAGTCATCGAAAACCTGGTCCAGAACGCCATCAAGTATTCTCCGGACGGCTCGCAGGTGAAGGTCAGCGTGCGATACGGGATCTCCCGGGACGCCGCCGAACATCTGGGCGCCCGGATCGACCCTGATTCCGGACGCCTGACCCTGACCGCGCCTGCGCTCGACCCCGAGGCGAAGTTCGGCGTTGTGCGCGTGCAGGATCAGGGCGGCGGGATCGAGCGGCGCTATCTGCCGCGTCTGGCGGAACGCTTCTTCCGGGTGGACGGACAAAAGAGCGGCCCCACCTCCGGCACCGGTCTGGGCCTCGCCATCGTCAAGCACATCGTCAATCGCCACCGGGGCGGCTTCACGGTGGAGAGCGCGCCCGGAACCGGCTCGGTTTTTACAGTCTTCTTCCCGGTCGCTGCGGCGATGAAAACCCTTGAAACGCCTGAGCTCAGGGATCAATCGGACTCGGCGGCGCAGTGAGGCACGCGCGGCGTCACATAACTGTCACCAAACTTACATATTGGATTGATCGTTCCTGACCATGGTCCGCCGCTGATCAAGCTTTGGGGAGTTTTGCGCCCGGCGCAGAGTTCAGCTCCCTGACCAGGTGGTTTCATGCAGTCCTCGCTTTTCGCTGTCCTCGCCCTTCTGGTGCTGACAGCGGTCGGATTTCTGATCGGTCGGCGCCGCGCTGTCGCGGCGGCCAATGGTCGTGCGTCCTGGCTGCACTCCCTGCCCAATTATTACGGGTATTATCTGGCGCTCTGGACCGGCCTGCCGGCCTTCATCCTGCTGGCCCTGTACGGCCTGTTCGGCGCCAGCCTCGTCAACACGCTGGCCCTGGGCGAGCTCGAGCGTGAGGCGGCGCCGCTGATCCGGGAATACGAGGCGCAGCTGGCGCGGGATCCCGAATACCAGGCGCTGGCTGAGGAGACGCTTCAGATCGAGGCGGAAGCCCTGTCCGCCCGGAACGAGATGTTCCGCGCGGAACGCGAAGGCGGCGACGCCGAGCGCTATCTGCGCGCGCTCGGAACCCTGACCGCCCAGCGCAATGAAATCGCCGCTGAACGCCAGGCGCGTCGCGATCGCGTCGCCATCTCTGTGGCGGCCCGTGCGCCGCACACTGTCCCCGGGGTCCGCGCCCGGGCCGGTTTCGAATACTGGCGCGCGCCCAGCGAACGGCGCGAGCTGTTCATCTCGGACGCCCGCGCGCTCGCCTTCAATGAAGGGCTCGCCAGCCGCAACACCGAGGAAATCCGCGCGGCCGCCCTGGCCCTGCGCCCCTGGGAAGACCTGTTCCGCTGGAGCGCGGCAGGCGTCGCCCTCGCCCTCGCGGTCGGCGGCCTCGCCTTCGCCCGCACCCGCATTCGCGCCGGGTTCAGGGCGCGCGACCGGGTGGAGGGCGTGATCGGGCTGGCCCTGATGATGACCTCGGCCATCGCCATCCTCACCACGCTGGGGATCGTGTTCTCGCTCCTGTTTGAATCGATCCGCTTCTTCGCCTCGATCGACTGGCGCATTCATGAATTCCTGTTCGGGCTGCACTGGAGCCCGCAAATCGCCATTCGCGCCGACCAGGTGGGCCAGTCCGGCGCCTTCGGCGCGGTGCCCCTGTTCGCCGGCACGGCCCTGATCACCCTGATCGCCATGCTGGTGGCTGCCCCCATCGGCCTGATGGCGGCGATCTATCTGTCTGAGTACGCGAGCCCGCGCCTGCGCGCCTGGGCCAAGCCGGCGCTCGAGATTCTCGCGGGCGTGCCCACTGTGGTCTACGGTTTCTTCGCGCTTCTGACCGTGGGGCCCTTCCTGCGTCAGGTCGCGATGATGCTGGGCTATGAGGATGCGGTGACCCAGTCCGCCCTGTCGGCGGGCCTGGTCATGGGCGTGATGATCATCCCCTTTGTCTCCTCGCTGTCTGACGATGTGATCAACGCCGTGCCCCAGGCCCTGCGCGACGGCAGCTACGCCATGGGCGCGACCAAGTCCGAGACCGTGCGGCATGTGGTCTTCCCGGCCGCCCTGCCGGGCATTGTCGGCGCGCTGCTGCTGGCGGTCTCGCGCGCCGTGGGCGAGACCATGATCGTGGTCATGGCTGCCGGTCAGGGCGCCAACCTGACCGCCAACCCGCTGGAATCGGTGACCACCATCACCGTGCAGATCGTCATGCTGCTGACGGGCGACCAGGAATTCGACAGCCCGAAAACCCTCTCCGCCTTCGCGCTGGGTCTCGTGCTCTTCATCATGACCCTCATCCTGAACATCATCGCCTTGCGCGTGGTGCAACGCTTCCGGGAACGCTATGAGTAACGCGCCGACCATACGCGACGCGGTTCAGGCGCGCCTGGCCAAGCGGCATCGCGCCGAGCAGCGATTCCAGTTCTATGGACTGGCGGCGATCAGCGCGGCCGTGCTGTTCCTCGCCGTCCTGCTCGGCTCGCTGATCATACAGTCGGTCCCCGCCTTCACCGCGCACAAGCTGGTGCTGGATGTCGACATCCGCCCCGAGATCGCGGATCCGCGGGGCGACGCCAGCGAAGCCTCCCTGCGGCGCGGCTCGTACAATACGCTGATCCAGAACAGCCTCTGGGCCCAGTTCCCCGAAGCCGGCTCCGTCAGCGAAATGCGCGAACTCTTCGGCCTTTACAGCGCCGTGAACGCCGCACGCCTGCTCAATGAGGTCGTGAACAATCCCGACGTTCTGGGTGAGACCATCCGGTTCACCCTGCCCATCTCCGATGATGCGGACCTCTATCTGAAAGGTCTCACCACCGAAGAGGAATTCCTGCCTGGCGCCGCCCCGCTCAGCCTCGTCCCGGCGGCTGATGGCGGGGTCATCCTTCGCTCCCGGACGGGTGCGCCCGTTTTCGATGGCTTTCTGGACCTTGTGCAGGCGCGCCAGGACGCCGCCCTCGCGCAGGCGCGGCGCCGGGCCGAACAGACCGCCGCCCAGGCCGCCGAAGAACTCGATACGGACACCCGCAACAGCCTGGAGGCGGAGGCCCAGCGCGCCCGCGATCTGGTCCGGGCGCTTGAGATGGCGCGCTCGGACACGGCGCCGGTGCAGCTGAATTCCCAGACGGCCTCCCTGATGCTGCGCGCCCAGGGCGGGGTTCTGCGCATTTCACAATTGCAACAGGACGGCCGCAGCGCTCAGGGCGATTGGCTCATCGGCCCCGATCACGCCTCGGACAGCGCAGAGACCTGGTCGCTCTGGGTGATCGAGACCCCGTCCATCGCCCGACGGATCACTGACCGCCAGATCGTCTGGGCGCGCACGCTCAAGGAGCGCGGCCTGATCCGCAACGGCCTGAACACGACGCTGTTCACCAATGCCGACAGCCGCGAGCCGGAACTGGCGGGCGTTGCGGGCGCCCTTGCCGGGTCGATCCTGACCATGATCGTCACCATGCTGCTGGCCGTGCCGATCGGGGTGGGCGCCGCGATCTATCTGGAAGAATTCGCGCCCAAGAACCGGCTGACCGATTTCATCGAGGTCAATATCAACAACCTCGCCGCCGTCCCCTCGATCGTCTTTGGCCTGCTCGGGCTTGCGGTCTTCATCAACCTGTTCGGCATGCCGCGTTCGGCGCCCCTGGTCGGCGGCATGGTTCTGGCGCTGATGACCCTGCCCACTGTGATCATTTCCGCTCGCGCCGCGCTCAAGGCCGTGCCACCCTCTATCCGGGAGGCTGCGCTTGGCGTCGGCGCCTCGCGCACCCAAGCGGTGTTCCACCACGTGCTGCCGCTGGCCATGCCCGGCATCCTGACCGGCTCCATCATTGGTCTGGCGCAAGCCCTGGGCGAGACGGCCCCGCTTCTGATGATCGGCATGGTCGCCTTCATCGCCGACCCGCCCACGCTGGGCCTGTCGGGCTTCACCGAACCGGCCACCGTGATGCCGGTTCAGATTTACATTTGGTCTTCAAGCGCAGAGCGCGCCTTCGAAGCGCGCACCGCCGCAGCGATCCTGGCGCTGTTGACGCTGCTCGTCAGCTTCAACGCCGTCGCCATCTATCTGCGGCGCCGCTTCGAACGGAGATGGTAGGTAGATGTCCATGAGTCTCGATTTTCCGGTCGACAACCCGCCGACGCGGTATCACCCGCTGACGACGCAATTGCCGATCAAGGTCGCCACCGATGCGGTCAGCGTGCGCTATGGCGACAAGCTGGCGCTCGAGGATGTCTCGCTGGAGATTCCGGATCGGGCGGTCACCGCCTGCATCGGTCCGTCCGGCTGCGGCAAATCCACCTTTCTGCGCTGTCTGAACCGGATGAACGACACCATCGACACCGCGCGCGTCAGCGGATCGATCCGCATTGATTCCGAGGAAGTGAACGGCCGCGATGTGGACCCGGTGGTGCTGCGCGCCCGGGTGGGCATGGTGTTCCAGAAGCCCAACCCCTTCCCGAAATCGATCTATGAGAACGTCGCCTATGGCCCGCGCATTCACGGGCTGGCGGAAACCAAGGCCGAGCTTGACCACATCGTCGAGACCAGCCTGATCAAGGCGGGTCTCTGGGCGGAAGTGGCCGACCGTCTGCATCATCCGGGCACCTCGCTCTCGGGCGGCCAGCAGCAGCGTCTCGTCATCGCCCGCGCCATCGCGGTGAACCCCGAGGTGATCCTGATGGATGAGCCGTGCTCGGCGCTGGACCCCATCGCGACCGCACGCATCGAGGAACTGATCGACGAACTGCGCGAGAACTATTCGCTGATCATCGTGACCCACTCCATGGCCCAGGCCGCACGGGTGTCCCAGATGACGGCCTTCTTCCACCTCGGAAAGCTCGTGGAATACGGGCCGACCGAGGAGATCTTCACCAACCCGCTCGATCAACGCACCCAGGACTACATCACCGGACGTTTCGGATAAGCCCCGCGCAATCGGACCTTTGAAAGGCCAACGCAATGAACACGCCGCATACCGCGCCGCATATCGTCAAAGCCTTCTCCGAAGAGCTTGAACAATTGACCGCCGATGTGGCGGCCATGGGCGGGCTGGCCGAGAGCATGGTCAGCGACGCGCTTCAGGCTGCATCCAGCCGTGACGGGGATCTGGCCGACGAAGTGCGCCTGCGGGACGCCCAGGTCGACCAGATGCAGCGCGATATCGAGAAGAAGATCATCCGGCTGCTGGCCCTGCGCCAGCCGATCGCCCAGGATTTGCGGGTTTGCATCGCCGCCCTGAAGATCGTCTCCGATCTCGAACGCGTGGGCGATCTGGCCAAATCCATCGCCCGGCGCGTGCACACGCTGAACGCCTCCGACCCGACCGCCCTCAACGGCGCCGTCGAGCGCATGGGCCGCGTCGTGCAAAGCCATCTGCACCAGGTTCTGGACGCGTACGCGACGGGCGAAGCCAGCCGCGCCGTCGCCGTCTGGGAACGCGATGACGATGTGGACGAGCATTACAACGCCCTGTTCCGCGACCTCGTCACCGCCATGCGCGAGGACGGCTCGATGATCGAGCCGGGCGCGCATCTGCTCTTCATCGCGAAGAATCTCGAGCGTATCGGCGACCATGCCACGAACGTCGCCGAAGTGGTCCATTACCTGGTTACCGGGCAAGAGCTGACGGCTGATCGGCCGCGCGGCCCTCGTCCAGAAACGTCCTAGCGAAGGGGGTTCGCCATGCAACCGCATGTACTGGTCGTAGAAGACGAAGACGCTCTGTCCGAGCTGCTCTCGTACAATCTCAAGAAGGAAGGCTTCCGGGTCTCCCTCGCCGCCGATGGCGAAGAGGCGATGATGCTGGTGGAAGAGCGCCAACCCGATGTGGTGGTGCTCGACTGGATGCTGCCGAAGATCTCCGGCATCGAGGTCTGTCGTCGGCTCAGAAGCCGTCACGAGACGCGCAACCTGCCGATCATCATGCTGACGGCGCGCGGCGAGGAAGCCGATCGGATCCGCGGCCTCGACACCGGGGCGGACGACTACATCGTCAAACCCTTCCTGATGAAGGAGCTGTTCGCGCGGGTTCGCGCCGTCCTGCGCCGCATCCGGCCGGGCCTGGCGGAGGACTCTGTCACCGTCGGGGACATCACGATCGACCGCGTCGCCCACCGGGTGGTGCGATCCGACCTTGAAATCCATCTGGGTCCGACCGAATTTCGCCTTCTGGACTATCTGATGCAGCACCCTGGGCGCGTGTTCTCGCGCGAGCAACTGCTTGATGCGGTGTGGGGCTCTGATGTTTATGTGGAGGCGCGCACGGTAGACGTGCATATTGGTCGCCTGAGAAAGGCGCTCAGCGCAGGCGGAGAACACGATCCGATCCGGACCGTTCGCTCGGCCGGCTATGCCCTGAACGCCGCCTGACCCATCGAAATGCGACGCCTAAGGAGCTGCAGACCCTGCGGCGTCGTTAAAAAGGCCGGCCTGGTTTTCCAGGCCGGCCTTTAACTTTTCAGGTCTGCAAAGTCGCCTAGAGGACTTCGAACAGACCCGCAGCGCCCATGCCGCCGCCCACGCACATGGTGCAGACGACGTATTTCACGCCGCGGCGCTTGCCCTCGATCAGGGCGTGGCCGACCATGCGGGCGCCCGACATGCCATAGGGGTGGCCGACCGAGATCGCGCCGCCATTGACATTGAGGTTCTCGTTGGGAATGCCCAGCTTGTCACGGCAGTACAGGACCTGCACGGCGAACGCTTCGTTCAGTTCCCACAGACCGATATCATCCATGGTCAGGCCATTGGCCTTGAGAAGCTTCGGCACGGCGTAGACCGGACCGATGCCCATCTCATCCGGGTCGAGGCCCGCCACCGCAATGCCGCGATAGGCGCCCAGCGGCTGAAGACCGCGTTTCTCCGCTTCCTTGCCTTCCATCAGCACGGCTGCGGATGCGCCGTCAGACAGCTGGGAGGCGTTGCCCGCCGTGATGAACTTGCCTTCCTTGATCTGCTGACCATTGGCGAAGACGGGGTTCAGCGATTGCAGGTTATCCAGCGTGGTGGACGGACGGTTGCCCTCGTCCTTCTCCAGCGTGACCTCCTGCTTGGAGATTTCGCCGGTCGCCTTGTCCTTCACCAGCATGGTGGAGGGCAGCGGCACGATCTCGTCGTTGAACTTGCCCGCTTCCTGCGCCGCAGCGGTGCGTTGTTGCGATTGCAGGGCGTACTCGTCCTGGGCCTCGCGCGAGACGCCGTAGCGTTCGGCCACGATCTCGGCGGTTTCCAGCATGGACATGTACAGATCCGGGCGGTGCTCATTGATCCACGGATCAAACGCCTTGTGCAGGTTCATGTGCTCGTTCTGCACGAGGGAGATCGACTCAAGGCCGCCGCCCACGGTGACGTTCATGCCGTCCGAGATGATCTGCTTGGCGGCGGTGGCGATCGCCATCATGCCCGAGGCGCACTGGCGGTCCATGCTCATGCCTGACACAGAGGTCGGCAGGCCGGCGCGGATGGCCGCCTGGCGGCCAATGTTCTGGAAGGTCGAACCCTGCTGCATGGCGGCGCCGATGATCACGTCCTCGATCTCGTCGGGGGCGACCTTGGAGCGTTCCACGGCGTGCTTGATGGCGTGGCCGCCCAGTTCCTGGGCCTGGGTGTCGTTGAAGGCGCCGCGATAGGCCTTGCCGATCGGCGTACGGGCGGTGGAGACGATAAGCGCTTCACGCATGGTGAGGCTCCTTTGCTGGCTTAAAGGATGGGAACCTAGCCCAGGGCGAGGTCGAAATGCTTGGCGGCGTACTGGATGAACTTGAAGGTCTGGCGCGCGCCCTCTTCAAATTCCTCCTGGCCGTGATCAGAGGTGATCTTGTCGATATTGGCGAGCACGTTCTCCGCCGTCTGGTCTTCCGGCGGCAGATAGATGCCCGGCGTTTCATAGATCTTGGTGGCGGCGTAACCGCCCGCGCCGGCGCACAGAATGGTGCGCTCGGGCGCGGTTTCGGCGCACAGGGCGACCAGGCCGGCGGTGACGCTTTCCGGCGTCATCAGCTTGGCGGCCTCTTCAGGGATCAGCCCTTCGGTCATCCGGGTATGAGCGGTCGGGGACAGGGTGTTGACCTTGATGTTGTTCTTGCGCCCTTCCAGATGGAGGACGTTCATCAGGCCCACAACCCCCATCTTGGCGGCGCCATAGTTGGACTGGCCGAAATTGCCATAGATTCCAGAGGATGAGCTGGTCATCACGATCCGGCCATATCCGGCCTCCTTCATGTGATCCCAGACCGCCTTGGTGCAGACGACCGAGCCCCAGAGATGGACTTCCATCACGGCGCGGAAGTCATCCAGGGTCATCTTGGAGAAGCTCTTGTCGCGCAGGATC
This sequence comes from Oceanicaulis sp. UBA6590, assembly GCF_002433705.1. Classification (NCBI taxonomy): domain Bacteria; kingdom Pseudomonadati; phylum Pseudomonadota; class Alphaproteobacteria; order Maricaulales; family Maricaulaceae; genus Oceanicaulis; species Oceanicaulis sp. UBA6590. The sequence continues at coordinate 52,043 of NZ_DJIQ01000051.1, read as the reverse complement.
CCGGCATTGTTGACCAGGATGTCGACCTTGCCCCAGGTCTCGCGCGCGGCGTCGACCATGGCGGTGACTTCATCAGGCTTGGTGACGTTGGCGCCGTTGGCGATGGCCTCGCCGCCGGCGGCCTTGATCTCTTCAACGACGGTTTCCGCCGCGCTCAGGGACGAACCGGTGCCATCCACCGCGCCGCCCAGATCGTTGACGACCACCTTAGCGCCGCGACGCGCCAGCTCCAGTGCGTGTGAACGTCCAAGACCGGCGCCGGCGCCGGTTACAATGGCGACGCGGCCATCAAAACGAATATCGCTCATGGCAAAATGCCTCCCTGATCAATCGGTCTTTTCGCGTATGCGAACCGGTTTTGATCAGGAAAGCAATTGCTGCGGCGCCGCGCAAGGTACTTAAGCTATAAAAGAAAGGCCGGCTCAGCCACCCGGTCGAACCCGCTGCGGCAGATGAAAGCCTGCACCGATGCGTTCGAAAGGCCGGAAATGAAGTCCGGGTCGGTCAGCGGGTGTCGGCCATCCGCTGACGGCTTGATCTGGCTGCGGTCATCACTCATGCCGCCCACATGACGCTCCCAGTCGTCCAGCGCCTCTTCGACAGCCTGGGGATCAAGATTGAGGGCGTCGACACACGCCGAGAGCCGGGCGCCCGTCGTGTGGCGCAGATCGAGGACGATCTGCAGCTTGAGCACTTCCTCGATCGGCCAGAGGCGCATCCGGCCGCCATGGGGACGCACGCCATGCACCGCCTTGATGAAGCCCAGCCGCTGAAGGTGACGCAGCACGCCTGTCGAGACCGGACGATCCACCGCTTCGGTGATCACTTCGTCATCGGTGAGCAGCTTGCGAAGGCGCCAATCATAGACCAGCAGTGCGCCCAGCGCGCCCGGGTCCCGCAGGGTGAAATCCGTCCGTTCAGCAAGTGCAGCCATAAGAGCCCCCTATGCCCACGCTTCAGTGATTCTGAATGCGTATAATGAGTTTGTCTAATAAACATATTCGTCGAATTGTCTTAATGAATAATTTCGAGAATTCATGAGTTATATGCGAATAACTCTCAATTATCTCTTTCAAAATACTGATTTTATTGCACCGCTACGGTCAGCGTGCCGAAGCGGCACATAGACCTTGGTGGAACCCTGGCCAATCGCTGCGTGAGCTTTCCATTCGCCGAATCAGTTCATCGAAATCAAGATGAACACGTTCGACCGCCTGCGGCCCCATGCTGCAACCGATCGTCTAGCCGTGCTCGCTCTCCGGTTCCGTGAGGAGGCGTTGGTAACTCTCCACCAGCGCCAGATAGGGCGGAACATGGGTGTTCTGCAGCCCCTGCCCCGTCTCGACAGCCATCCGGATCTCGAAATGAAGATGGATGGTCGTCGCATTCCCGCCAAACTCGTTGGAGACGAGCCCAAGGCGCTGGCCCCGCACAACCTCATCGCCCGGCGCAATCAGCAGGCTGTCCCGGTCCAGATGCAGATAGGTGTAACGCACGCCCTCCGGGCTCATCAGCCTGACCGAATAACTTCCCACTGAGGTGATCACGCCGTCCCCCGCCGCCACCGCCCAGTGACGGGCGTCCTCACAGCTGGCCGGACGAATGTCCTGGCCCTGATGCCCCGTTCCGGCCGGACACAGTGGCGTGGCGTAACCGCGCGTCTCGCAGAAATTGTCACGCCAGGCATAGCTGTAATTCTCGGCGTCGCACTGACCGCCGCCGGGGCCCAGATACCCGCCATGACCATAGACCTGAGAGTTCGCATACGCCTGACCCGCCTCGAGCGGGAAGCGCATCTGCGGCGCGTAATTGATCTGCAAGGCCTGCCCAACGCCGCTATCGGGCGCCAGATCGCCCGGCGGCAAGAAGGCCACAGGGTCCAGACCGTCATCCAGCAACGGACCTTCCGGCTCAGGCTCAGGCTCAGGTTCCGGCTCGGGTTCGGGTTCGGGCTCAGGCTCCATGAGGGGGTCTTCGTCCATCACAGGCGCATCAGGCGCCGGCGGCGGCGCCTGAATTGGCCAGAGCACCAGAAGCGCGCCACCCAGGATCGCGACCAGAACCGCAAGAACCAGCTCGACAGGACGCGGCATCATGGGGCCTCCCTGTCACGCGTACCGGGCATGAGCTGCAAGGACGCCCAGAGCCCCTCGCCATACTCCGGCGCGGTGCAGCGCGGATCCGTCTCGGGCGCCTCGCATTCCAGCGTTATGGAATAGGCCGCGTTATAGCGGTTGAACGTGATTTCCCGGCCATAGGCGGTGGGCGTGCTGCGATAGCCTTCCGCCCCCGCGCCGCGCAGATGACGGGCGGTGAGCGCGTCCGGCGGCGCAGCATGCGCGAGGCGCGTGCCGAAGACCTCGATCAACAGCCCCTCGCCCTGGATGACGAGCGTATAGAAATCGCCCCGCGCGTAGAGACGCGCACCCGCAAGCGGATTGAACCGCAGCGCTTCCTGCGTTGGCGTGAGGATCGGAACTTCGGTCTCACCCCCCTGTTCCACCGTCACGTTTTCCGGGATGACGGGTCGCGGCATGGCGCGAACCGCCGTGAACCCGGCCCGCTGGCGCTGGAGCACGTCCTGGCGCACAGCCTGCCAGTCCACGTCGACAGCAATCGGCGTGTCGGGCTGGGGACGGACGGGCTGAGCCGCGCCCAGACGGGCAGGCTGGGCGCTGGCGGCGCACGCCATCACCCCCGCCAGAGCCCCTCCGGCCAGAATGATGGCAATGCGTCGCGCCGCCCGTCCTTGCATGCGCCCCTCCGAGACCATGGGCGCATTTTAATCGATTATTAACCAACTGACGACGCTTTTCAGCGCGCCCGTCAAACGGCTTTGGCCTCAGAGGTTTGGTCTGTCGCTGGGGCAAACCAGGCGTAGACCGCCGGCAGGATGAACAAGGTCACAAGCGTCGAGCTGATCAGCCCCCCGATCACCACGACCGCCAATGGTCGCTGGACCTCGGACCCGACCCCGCTGGCGAACAGCAGGGGCGCAAGGCCGAGCATGGTGGTCGCGGCCGTCATGAGCACGGGCCGCACCCGCAGGAGCGCGCCCTGAACGCTCAGGGCCTCACGATCTCCGCCCTCGAGCGCCAACCGGTCCAGAAACGAGACCAGCACCATGGCGTTGCCGAGCGCGATGCCAAAGAGAGCAATGAAGCCCACCGACGCCGGCACGGACAGGTTCAGCCCGGCCAGCCAGAGCGCGACAAGGCCGCCCACCAGCGCCAGCGGGATGTTCAGCACGATCAGCAGCGCGCTCTTCACCCGCCCGAAGGCAGCCAGCAAGAGAAGGAAGACCAGCCCGAGCGTCACCGGCACGATCAGGGCGAAGCGGGCATTGGCCTGCTGTTGCAGCTCGAACTGCCCGCCCCATTCCAGAAGATAGCCTGGCGGCAGATCAAGCTCGGCCTGAACCGCGGCCTGCGCCTCTTCAACAAAGGAGCCGATATCGCGATCGCGCACATTGGACTGGATCGTGATGAAACGCCGACCATTCTCCCGCGTGACCTGACGCGGTCCCTCGATCCGCTCCACCCGCGCCAGTGCGCCCAGGGGCAGACGTTCGCCATTGGGCCCCTCGATCAGGGTTCGGGCAATGCGCTCGGGCGTGTTCCGGTCGCCTTCGGCATAGCGGGCGATGATGTCAAAGCGGCGCACGCCGTCAAACACCTGACCCGCGTCCGCGCCGCCGATCGCATCCTGCACCGTCTCCAGCACATCGGCCACCTGCAGCCCGTAGCGGGCGATGGCGGCGCGATCGACCTCGATGCTGATTTGCGGGGCGCCGCCGACATGTTCGACCTGCACGTCCGCCGCGCCCCTGACGGCTCCGACAACCGCGGCGATTTCGCTCGCCTCCTGCGCCAACACCTCGGTGTCGGGGCCGAAGAGCTTGATGGCGATCTCGGCGCGCGAGCCGGTCAGAAGCTCGTCCGTCGCTGCGGCGATGGGCTGGGTGAAGTTGAACTGGGCTCCGGGAAAGTCCTCGAACGCTTCGCTCATCTGCGCCAGCAGAGCCTCCTGATTGCGCACAGCCCCCCATTCGGATCGGGGTTTCAGCGCCAGAAAGGATTCCGCATTGTTGACCGGGTCGGCATGGGCGCCCACCTCGCCCCGGCCCACGCGCGTGACGACGCGCTCGACCTGCGGGAAGCGTTCGAGCACATCCCGTTCAAAGCGGGTGACGGTCTCCCGCGCCGCATCGAGCGAAATCGAGGGCGCCATGGTCATGCGCACCAGAATGTCGCCTTCATTGAGCCGCGGCGAGAATTCAGACCCCAGGCGGGTGAAGGCGAGCGCTCCCGTGGCCAGCATCAAGGCGGCGAGCCCGACAGCCAGCCCCCGTCGCGCCACGAGGTAACCGATGGCGGCGCCCAGACGATGGTCCGCCCCGGGCGCTGCATCCGTCTGGGCAGGACGCGGGGGCGCTTTGAGCAAGCGGCTGGCGGCCGGCGCGATGACCAGGGCGAACACCAGCGACCCCGCCATGGCGAGGATCACGGCGAAGGCCAGCGGGCGGAAGGTCTTCCCCTCAACCCCCTGCAAGGTGACAATGGGCAGGAAGACCAGCATCACGATCGCGATCGAGAAGCCGAGAGGCTTGATCACCTCAGCCAGTGAAGAGGCGAGCAGCAAGGTCCGCTCGCCGCCCGCGCCCTCCGCCAAACGTCGGCGCGCATTCTCCACGATCACGACCGCGCCATCCACCATCATGCCGATGGCGATGGCGATCCCGCCCAGAGACATCAGGTTCGCCGAAACGCCCAGCAAGCGCATGGCGATCAGCGCGAAAGCGACCGAGAACGGAATGGAGGCGGCGACGATCAGGCCGGGCCGCCAGCCGCCCATGAACGCCATGAGCAGCACCACCACCAGAAGCGCGCCCTGCCATAAGGCCGTCGTCATTGTGGAAACCGCCTGGTTCACCAGTTCTGACTGGTCATAATAGGGGCGCGCGACGACGCCTTCAGGCAAAGCGGCGTTGACCGCTTCCAGCCGCTCCGTCACGGCGGCGATGACCGCGTTGGTGTTGGCGCCGGTCAGCTTCAGGACAAGGCCGGCGACCACCTCTCCATCCCCGTTCATGGTGGCGAGTCCCTGGCGCGGGGCGCCGCCCACGACGATGTCGGCGATCTCGTTCATCACCACCGGCACGCCATTTACGGCCTTCACCACGACCTGGCGCAAATCCGCCTCGCCATGCAGCAGCCCCTCGGCGCGCACCGTGTATTGTTCGTCATTCTCGACAATGTACTGCGCGCCCGCGTTGAGGTTCGCCCGCTCGAGCGCCGTGATGACGTCCGCCATGGAGAGGTCGTACTGGATCAGCGCCTGAGGCCGGACATTGACCTGGTATTGCCGCTCATACCCGCCGAGCGAGAGCACTTCGGTGACCCCGGGCACGGTCTGGAGGTCCAGCTTCACCAGCCAGTCCTGCAAAGTGCGCAGGCCGATCAGATCCGCGTCCGCACTGTCGAGATAATAGAAGAGCACCTGACCCAGCCCGGTCGTGATCGGCCCGAGTTCAGGCTCGCCAAACCCCTGCGGGATATCCTCCCGCGCCGCCGACAGGCGTTCGGAAACGAGCTGCCGGGCCAGATAGATATCTGTCCCATCCTCGAAATACGCCGTCACCACGGACAGGCCGAAAGTGGAGTTTGACCGCACTTCCTCAAGGCCCGGAAGGCCGCTCATCGCGGCCTCCACCGGAAAGGTCACATAGCGCTCCACCTCCTGCGGGGAGAGCCCGTCGGTGACCGTGAACACCTGAACCAGGGGCGGCGTGATATCGGGAAAGGCGTCCACCGGCAGGGTCCGCCAGGACCAGCCCCCCGCCAGGAAGACGGCCACGAAGGCGATCACGGCGAAACCGCGGGCGGAGACGATGCGCTCGGCCCAGCTCCGGCGGGCCGCCCCTGAGACGCTAGTGGTTATGGCCATCGCCGAACGCCCCCTTCTGAAGTTCTGATTTCAGGGCGAAGGCGCCGGTCACGACAATCGGATCACCCTCCTGAAGGCCGGAGACAATCTCGACAAAATCCGCGCCGCGGCGTCCAAGCCGCACCGGTCGGGGCTCGAAGCCGTCATCCTCGGGCACGAAGATCACGCTCTCTCCATTGAGGGTCTGAACCGCGCTTGCCGGCGCGCGCAGCAGCCGCCCCGCCTGACCGTCCTCCAGTTCAACAGTGACGAAGGCGCCGGGCATCAGCCGGGATGTCTCATTGTCCACGATCAGCCGGGCGAGGCCTGTACGCGTCTCCGCGCCGATCTGGGGCGCGACGAAACTCACCTCGGTCTCGATGATCTCGCTCTCGCTCAGACGAATGCGCGCGCGGGCGCCGGGGCGGACCCGCATCAGGTCCGGGCCGTAGATGGCCGCATCAACCCACACCCGGGAGGCGTCGGCGATGGTGAAGGTCGGCATGACGTCGCCGGCTTCGGCGAACTCGCCGCGCACCGCATGGCGTTGGGTGATCACCCCGCTCATGGGCGCCCTCAGGGCATATCGGCTCAGCGCGCCGGTCTCGGGATCGGCCAGAGTGTCACGCGCCGCTTCATCAATACCCAGCGCATCCAGCTGGAACTCGGCGCTGCGCACCGCGATCCGTGCTTCCTCAAGCTCCCGACGCGCGGTCTGGAACCGGCTCTCGGTGGAGACGCCGCGGTCAAACAGCTCGCGTTCACGCTCGAATTCGGGCCGCACCAGCTCCAGCGAGGCCAGCGCGGAAAGATAGGCCGCCTTGGCTTCCGCGAGCTCGCGGCTGTCAACTATGGCCAGCAGATCTCCGGCCTCGACGCTGTCGCCCATGCTGGCATGGACCTCCCGGATCACGCCTTCCACCGGGGCGGAGACAAGCGCAATGCGGTTCTCGTCAAATCGGACTTCGCCGGGCAGCTCGATCCAGCCGCCAACCGGGCCGGTGCTTACTGCGCCGAGGGCGATGCCCAAGGCCTGGCGGTCCTCGGGCGAAAGGCTGATCAGGTCGTGCGCTTCACCGTCCTCATGATCATGGGCGCTTTCACTCCCGTGATCGGCGTCGGTTTCATCATGGTCGTGCGAGTCTGGCCTGGAAGGCGCATCGTCACACCCGGCAAGCGCGAGCGAAATCGCTGCCATACATGCAGCGAGGGGGAAGGCGAAACGCCCTCCATCAATCTGGAAAGTCATGGGTATCCCTGAAGGTCAGTGCGTCGGAAACAGGTTCAGACGATGACGCTCCGGGGCGGGGAATAGGGCGGCGCGGTGATCCGCGTGCTGAAGGACTGGGGACGCAGGACCCGCTTCATGGCGCTTTCAGACACCATGGCCGGTTCGACCAGTCCGGGCAGAAGGACAAGATGGTGGGTCACACAGGCGTCCTGGCACGGCGCGTCGACCTCATGGTGGTCATGATCAGCCTCGGCATGATGAACCGAATGCCCCTCGCCTGCGCCGACTGTCAGATCGTCCGCCGCACACGCCATCTGCGCACTGACCATCAGGACGGTCAGCGCCAGCAGCAGCATATGAAACGGTCGGTGCAGCATCGTCGCAACGATAGCCAACACCGCCCGTCCGGACAAGCACGCCTGGTGCGCGCAAGACGTCTAGCTGACCAGCTGCTCACGCAGTTTGCGCGACGCCATGACAAAGCCGATCAGGCTGGTCGCGCCGAACACCGCCACCACGATGATGGCCCAGCGCAAGCCTTCAGCCACATCCATGCCGCTGGCCGAGAAGCTGTCAGAGAGCAGGCCGACACTCAGCGGCCCAAGCCCCAGACCGATCAGATTGATCACGAACAGCAGAAGCGCCGAAGCGGTCGCGCGGGTCTGCGGACGCACCAGCCCCTGGGCCGTTGCGAAGATCGGCCCGTACCAGACCGCGTTCAGCAGCACCGGAATGGTCAGAAGGATCAGAGACAGCGACACCGAAGGGGTCAGCATGGCCCACAGGAAGGGCGGCACGGACAACACCGAGGCAATGGCGGGCACCAAGGTGTAGGCGCGAGCATCCTTGCGGCCCACATGGTCGGAAATGAACCCGCCCAGATAGGTCCCGATCGCGCCGAAAATCCCGATCAGGATCCCGAGCACCAGACCGATGAAGCCGATCGGGCCCAGCGCCAGACCGGTGAGATTTTCCAGATTCTGGGAAATCGCCGCCAGACCGTCAGTATGATTGCGCATGTAGAACGAGCCGTAAAAGGCGATATGGCCGTAGGACACCATGGCATTGATCGCCGCGCCGAACGCAATCCACCAGAAGGCGGATTTGCCGCGCAATTCGCGGGCGGCGTCGCCAAGGGTCGGGCCGGTATCGGTCGGCTCCTTGGGCCGGTCCGCACGCGGCTCGGGCAGGGTGAACCAGGCAAGCAGCGCCATCAGCACGCCCGGCGCGCCCGCCACCAGGAAGGCGGCTCGCCAGCCATACGCGTCCGCGATAAGACCGCCCAGCGCCATGCCTGCCAGAGAGCCCAGCGGAATGCCGAGCGAATAGAAGGCCAGCGCCGAGGCGCGTTTCTCCTTGGGCGCGTAATCGGAGATCAGCGAGTGCGCGGGCGGCGTGCACCCCGCCTCGCCCACCCCGACGCCGATCCGCGCCAGAAGCAGCTGGACGAAATTGGTCGCCAGACCGCACGCCATGGTGAACAGACTCCAGATCGCCACGGCGACGGAAATGATCTTCACCCGATTGCCGCGTTCTGCGAGCCGCGCGATGGGCAGGCCGAGAAAGGTGTAGAACAGGGCGAAGGCCAGGCCGGTCAGCACGCCGACCTGCCAGTCCGCCAGGCCCAGCTCGAGCTTGATCGGCTCGGCCAGGATGTTGACCACCTGACGGTCAAGAAAGTTCAGGATGTAGATCACCAACAGCACCGTCAGGGCATAACGCCGCTTGGGCGCCGCCAGGGGCGGAACGGTTGGATGTTCGGATGCGGCCTCGGCCATGATGGACTCCCCGGAAATCTTGTTTTGTTTTTTGTTGGCGCGCGTTTAACGGCTGCGCGCCAGAGCCGGATTGCAGGTCCTAGTTGAACCGCCCGTTCTCTTCCGCCTTGCGCCGCAGGAACGGGCTGATCTCGAAGCCGTCCGCGAGGCGGTCGGCATGCTTTTCCAGACCGTCGAGCACGGTTTTCGCGCCGATCTGGTCCGCCCAGAACATCGGCCCGCCGCGATAGGTCGGCCAGCCATAGCCATACACCCAGACCACATCGATGTCGGAGGCGCGCTGGGCGATGCCTTCATCGAGGATCTTGGCCCCTTCATTGACCATGGGATAGAGCAGGCGTTCGCGAATCTCCTGATCGTCAATCGCGCGTTGCTCATAGCCGGCCTTTTCGGCGAACTCGGCGATCAGGCGCTCGACGTGCTCGGACGGCGCGCCGCGGCGGTTCTGGTCGTAATCGTAAAAGCCTGCGCCGGTCTTCTGACCCCGGCGATCCTGTTCGCACAGGATTTCGCGCACCGTGGAAGACGAGGTGGCGTCCGGATCCCAGCCAATGTCCAGACCTGCCAGATCCGCCATCTGGAACGGCCCCATGGGCAGGCCGAACTCCACCAGCACCCGGTCCACATCCCAGGGCTTGGCGCCCTCAAGGATCAGGCTGTTCGCTTCCGCCTGGCGCTGGGCCAGCATGCGATTGCCGATGAAGCCATGGCAGACCCCGGCGACCACAGCCACCTTGCCGATCCTGCGCGACAGATCCATGGCGGTCGCCAGAACCGTGTCGGCAGTCTTCGCGCCGCGAACAATCTCCAGCAATTTCATGATATTGGCGGGTGAGAAGAAGTGCAGGCCTAGCACCGATTCAGGCCGCTGGGTCACCGCCGCGATCTCGTTCACATCCAGATAGCTGGTGTTGGTGGCGAGGATGGCGTCTTTCTTGGCGATCGAATCCAGAGCCGTGAAGATCTCCTTCTTGATCCGCATCAGCTCGAAGACCGCCTCGATGATCAGGTCACAGTCCGACAGGGCGTCCATCTTCAGTGTCGGCGTCAGCAGCGCCATGGCCTTTTCAACCTGGTCCTGGCTCAACCGTCCCTTGGCGGCGCTGGCCTCGTAATTCTTGCGAATGGTCGCCACGCCGCGATCAAGCGCAGCCTGTTCGCGCTCCACAAGGGTCACAGGGATGCCGGCGGACAGAAAATTCATGGTGATCCCGCCGCCCATGGTGCCCGCGCCGATCACGCCGACACTGGAGACAGTCTTGCGCGGCGTGTCCTTGGCGATGTCATCGATCTTGGCGGCGGCGCGTTCGGCGAAGAACAGGTGTCGCAGCGCGGCGGACTGGTCGCCCGCCATGAGCTTGGCGAACAGGGCGCGCTCGATTTTCAAACCCTCTTCCAGCGGCTTTTCAGTCGCCGCTTTCACTGCCTCGATACACGCTTGCGGCGCGTCCATGCCGCGGAAGCGGCGGGCATTGGCTTTGGCGAAATCATGAAAGACGTCTGCATCCGCAGAGAGCTTGTCCGTTCGCGCGCCGGAGCGGCGCGGACCGTCGGAAATCCTGGCCCTGGCGAATGCGATGGCCGCCTGCCGCAGCTTATCCGCCTCCACCAGCTCATCCACCAGACCCAGGCTCTCCGCCTTTTCCGCCGAGATCGGGTCACCTTTCGCGATCATCTCGAGCGCAGCTTCCACACCGACCACCCGCGGCAATCGCTGGGTGCCGCCTGCGCCCGGCAACAGGCCAAGTTTGACTTCGGGAAGTCCCAGCTTCGAGCCGCGTGCGGCCACGCGATAATGCGCGCCCAAGGCCACTTCCAGCCCGCCGCCCAGCGTCGTGCCATGCAGAGCCGCGACAACGGGCTTGTCCAGCGCTTCGATCGCTTCGATCACTTCGGGCAGCGAGGGGGATTGGGGCGGCTTTCCGAACTCGGTGATGTCGGCGCCCGCATGGAAGGTCCGTCCGTCAGCGGCGATCACCACGGCCTTCACTGCGGCATCGGACCCGGCGGCTGTGACAGCGTCCATGAGGCCGGACCGCAACGCATGGGAAAGCGCGTTCACCGGCGGATTGTCCGAGACGATCACCAGCACGCCGTCCGTCACCTGAGTCTTCACTGTCATTGCGTTTGCCTCTTTGCGTCTTGCTTCAGCATACCGATTTTTCTATCGCCTGATCACGGCGGTCAAGGATCGTGCGATGAGATTTGATCATTTGCGGTTCGCGCAAGCATGATCTAGCGTTTGAAAATACAATATATATAAGCCTTGGAGGAAACATGATGGGCGCGCGCGAATGGCCCGCGCTTACGGCGCAAGCCGCTCAGGAGCAGCTCTGCGCGCCGGGGGCGCTTTTCGAATTTACGGTACAACAGATCAATGGCGCGCCCGTTCGGGTGTGGAAGAACGGACCGCAAATCCTGCCCGATCTGCTCGAAGCCGCAAAGGCGCACGGCGACCGGGACTTCATGGTGCTCAATGATGAGCGGGTCAGCTTTGACGCCTTCCGGCGCGCCACGGCGCACCTGGCCGAAGCGCTGCTGGCTCGCGGCGTCGAGCCGGGCGACCGGGTGGCGATCGCCATGCGCAACCTGCCTGAATTCCCCATCGCCTATTTCGCCATTACCGCCATCGGCGCCATCGTCGTGCCGCTGAACGCCTGGTGGACCGGGCCCGAGCTCGATTATGCGATAAGGGACAGCGGCGCGCGCACCCTGATCTGCGACGCCGCGCGCTGGCAAGTCCTGGCCGGTCAGGCGATCGCATGTGACGCCCTGGTCTGTCGCGCAACGCCGGGCGCAGCGCCCGAACGCCTTGAAGACCTGATCGGAGCGCCGAACGACTGGGCGACGCTGTCGCCGCGTCCCCTGCCCGAAATCCATATCGCCCCGGACGATCCGGCCACCCTGTTCTACACCTCCGGCACAACCGGCAAGCCCAAGGGCGCACTGGGCACCCATCGCAGTTCGATGAGCAATGTGCTGTCCACCGCCTATGCCGGCGCGTTCGCCGCCCTGCGTCGCGGCGAGCCGGTTCCCGAGCCTGAACCGCGCGCCTCGCTCCTGCCCATCCCGCTGTTTCACGTCACCGCCTGCAATGCGCGCATGCTGTCGAGCGTGCATGTGGGCCACAAGACCGTGCTGATGGACAAATGGGATCCGCTGGAAGCGCTCCAGTTGATCGAACGCGAACAGATCACCCATACGGGCGGCGTGCCCGCCATCGCCTGGAGCCTGATCGAGCATCCGCGCCGCAAGGAGTTTGACCTCTCCTCCCTGACCGGGGTCGCCTATGGCGGCGCGCCCGCTGCGCCCGAGCTGGTGCGCCTTATCGCCGAGGATCTGAACTGCGAGCCGGGTACGGGCTGGGGCATGACCGAAACCAGCGGCACGGTCACCCGCCATGACGGCGAGGATTATCTGAACCGGCCCGACAGTTGCGGCCCGCCCGTGCCGGTGGCGGAACTCAAGATCATGAGCCTGGACGGCGAAACCGAACTGCCTGCCGGCCAGTCGGGCGAATTGTGGGCGCGCGGTCCGATGGTTGTTCGCGAATACTGGAATCGGCCCGACGCAACCGCAGAGACCTTCAAGGAGGGCTGGGTGCGCACCGGCGACGTCGCCCGGCTCGATGAGGAGGGTTTTTGCTACATCGTTGATCGCGCGAAGGATGTGATCATTCGCGGCGGCGAGAACATCTACCCTGTGGAGATCGAGAACCGCCTCTATGAGCACGCCGCCATTGTGGACGCCGCCGTGGCCGCGATCCCCCATCGCACCCTGGGAGAGGAGCCGGCCGCCCTTGTCACCCTGGCGTCCGGCGCACAGGCGGACGAGGCGGAGCTTCAGGCCTTCGTGCGCGAGGCGCTGGCGAGCTTCAAGACGCCGGTTCTGGTGCACATTCATGACGGCCCCCTGCCGCGCAACGCCAGCGGGAAGATCCTGAAAACCGAAGTCAGGCGCATTCTGGCGGAACTCGCTGCCACGCGCGCCTCGGCATGACGGCGAGACGCGCTATAGCGGTGGCGTTTATCAGCAAGCGCTTTAGATTAACGCCATGACCGAGACAGGCCTTTCCGCCGCGGCGAGTCGCTATGACCGCAAGCGCGACCAGATCATTGCTGCGGCGACCGAGCTGATCAACGAGCTCGGCTATAAAGGCATGACCCTGACGAAGGTGGCCCAGGCCATCGATCTGAACACGACCAGCATCACCTATTACTTCAAGCGCAAGGAATTGCTGGCGGAAGCCATTCTGGAAGCGGCGATCGAGCGCTATAATCGCATCGTCGATCAGGCCGAGCTTGAGCCAACCCCCTTTGACAAGCTGCACCGCATGGTCTGGGCGACGCTGGAACAGTTTGCGCAGATCCGCTCGGGCGATGCGCCGCCGGTCGCGAACCTGTCCCACATTCGCAGCCTGAACGAACCGCTGCGCACGCGCCTCAGCGACCAGTACATCGTCATGTTCCGACGCGTGCGCCGGTTCTTCGAGGAAGAGGACGGGTCACGCAAGCATCTGGCGACCGCGCAAACCCATGTCCTGCTCGAGAACCTGTTCTGGGCCCAGGCCTGGTTGCGACGCTATTCGCTGGGCGATTTCGAACGCGTGGCCCATCGCTTCAGCGAAGTGCTGGCCTATGGCGTTTCCGGCGCGGGACGGGACTGGGACCCGGCCTTGCTGACCCTTGAAGAGCCCGAAACCGTCAAGGGGCTGGGCGACATGAATATCGCCTTTCTCAAGGCGGCCGCCATCACCATCAATGACTGGGGCTATCGCGGCGCGTCCGTGGATCGCATCGCGGCCGAGCTGTCCGTCACCAAGGGCAGCTTCTATCACCATTTGCAGAGCAAGGACGATTTGGTCCTGGCCTGCTTTGACCTGAGCTATGCCCGGGTCTCGCTCGCCCAGAGGGCCGCCGAGCGCATTGAAGGCGACCATCACCGCAAGCTGTGCGCCTCGGTCGCTTCCTTGCTGGCGCTGCAGTTCTACGGGGATTCCCCGCTCCTGCGGACCACGGCGCTCTACGCCCTGCCCCCGGATGTCCGCGCCGGCGTGATCGAACGCTCCAACCGGATGGCGCGCCGCTATGCGGGCGTCCTGATCGACGGGATCACCGAATCCTCGATCAAGGCGATCGATCCGCTGATCGCCGCGCAGATGATCATGGCGACGCTGAATACGGCCTATGAGATGCGGCGCTGGGCCGAGGTCCAATCGCCCGAGCAGGCCATAAAGACCTACGCGTCGATCATCACGCGCGGGCTCATCCCCAACCGCTAGACGCTGCGGACGGCCTCGCCCCTTCAGGCTGACAGGCGGATTGTGTTCGCGAGCGCCTACAAACCCGATATTCAAAAAGCATCGATATTGCGCCGCAACACGTCGCAATAGCGAGAAATTTAATACGTACCGCTTTTTCTTTTTTCTTGAAAGCGACCGTAGAAGCTGTAGCGTTTTTGCGATCGGGGCGGATGGGAGGCTCACACTCGAACGCACTGCGTCCGGCGCGAACCGCGCCTGAGGGAAGGCCGGGGTCGGCCTGTGCGAACGCATCAACGGCCCGAAAGAACAAGCGCCGGAAAGGCGCGACGAACTGCGGTCACAACCGCGAGGGACATGGCCTGCATGACAGGTCGGGAGGAGAACACGATGACGATCAAGTCAAAGCTCATGCTGGGGGCGGTTTGCGCGCCACTGGCCTTCATGGCGGTCTCGGCCGCTTCCGCTCAGGAGAGCGCCAACCCTGCACAATCTGATGACGCCGCGATGCCGGTTGATCGCGTGGTCATCACCGGCTCCTACATCCGCGGACGTGGTGAAGACGGCGCATTGCCGGTGGATGTGTTCGGCGCTCAGGAGCTGGATAATCGCGGCATCGACAGCCCGCTCGAATTCATGAAAACCCTGCCGTCGGTAGGCCCGGTCCTGGGCGATTCCAACCAGTTCGCCGCCGGCACCGAACAGGGCGTGGGCTCGATCAACCTGCGCAGCCTCGGCCGTGAGCGCACGCTGGTGCTGTTCAATGGCCGCCGGACGATCTCCAGCCCCGGCACCGGTTCGACCGACACCAATCTCATCCCCTTCTTCGCGGTTCAGCGCGTGGAAGTCCTCAAGGACGGCGCGGCGTCGACCTATGGCTCCGACGCCATCGCCGGGGTGGCCAACTTCGTGACCTACAACGCCTTTGAAGGCGTGGAAGTGTCCGGCAGCTACAATTTCATCGACGGCTCTGACGGCAATTACCAGGCCAGCGTGCTGGCGGGCGAGCGCTTCGGCAATGTGGATGTCATGGTCGGCGCCGGCTGGCAGCGGCGCAATGAACTGCCCAATACCGAGCGCGCCTTCACCCAGACCGAATACGACGTGAACCCGACCGGCTATTCCTTCCTGTCCAATCCGGGCACCTATCTGCCGATCATTCCCGGCTTCGGCGTCGTGGGCATCGGCATTGACGGTCAACAGCTGGACACCTGCACCGCCATGGGTGGCATCCAGGGAACCTTCCCGACCTCGCCGACCAGCGCCTTCCCGGTCTGCCGCTATTCCTATGTGGATTTCAGCAATCTGGTTGAAGAAGAGGATCGCTATCAGATCTATGGCCAGATCGATGTGGATCTGGGCCCGAACACCACCTTCCACGCCGAGGCGATCTATGCGGGCATGGAAATGATCGATTACGCCGGTTCGCCCAGCTATCCGCCGGTTCAGGGGCCGCTGGGCCCGGGCAGCGCGAATGCGTTCTCCGTGCCGGCCTCAAACCCGGGCTATGCGGCCTATCTGGCGCAAACCTTCCCGGCCGGCTCGCCCGCCTATCTGTCCTCGCTGTCGAACATCTTGTTCTTCCGCCCCTTCGCGCTTGGCGGCAATCCGCTTGATGAGCGCGGCGCGGGCCTGGGCAGTGCGGAAAACGAGGCCTGGCGCATCTCGGGCGGGTTCGAGCATGACTTCTCGGACAATTTCAGCGCCCAGCTCTACGCCACCCTCATTCACTCCAACCGCAAGAATGCGGTCCGCGACTTCGTCGGCGACCGCCTGCAGCGAGCCATCAACGGCTTTGGCGGCGCCAGCTGCACAGGCAGCACGCCCGGCGCGAACGGGTGCCAGTACTTCAACCCGTTCATCAATTCCGCGCCGGGCCATCCGACCCTGGGGCTGACCAATCCGGCCTATGTGCCCGGCAACGAGAACGATCCCGCCCTGATCGAGTGGATGTACCAGCCCAGCGGCACCGACCAGACCGAGGACCAGTTCATCGTCGACCTGATCTTCAGCGGCTATGACACGCTGTTCGGCCAGGAGATCGACTACGCCTTCGGCGCGCAATACCGCCGCACCGAATATGAATCCCTGCCCGCCAACATCTTCAGCGACCCGGTCGGCTTCCCGTGCGCAATTGAAGGGGATCGCTCCTGCCTGGACGATCCCAACGACAACAACCTGCCGACAGGGCCGTTCATCTTCCTGGGCCAGTACTCCACGGTGAATGTGGAGCAGGATGTCTACGCCCTGTTCGCCGAAGCCCAGATCGAACCGTTTGACGGCTTTGAAGTGACCGGCGCGGTCCGTTACGAGGACTATGGCAATCCGGTCGGCTCCACCTTCAATCCCAAGATCTCGGCGCGCTGGCAGGTCAGCGACAATGTCGCCCTGCGCGCCTCGGTCGGCGACACCTTCCGCGCGCCGCTGCCCAGTGATCTGGAAGGCGACGGCCTGACCCTGGTCGAGGGCATTGACGCCGCCGGCGGCGCCTTCAAGGCCAACCAGATCGCCGGCAACCCCGATCTCGATCCGGAAACCGCCTTCACCTACAATTTCGGCATTCTGTTTGAATCGGGCGGCTTCAGCGCCAGCGTCGATTTCTGGAACTATGACTTTGAAGGCCGGTTCACCGAACTGCCGGTTCAGGCCATCGCCAGCGCGGTCGCGCCCGGCCCGGTCACGGACGGCACCCAGGCGGTGGATTGCGCCAGCCCGTTCACCGAATTCGTGGTGTTCGCCGGGGGCAGCTGCACCGCCGGCACCACTGCGAACGACATCTCCCGCATCCTGGTGCAGGTCGTGAACGGTCCGGACGTCACCACGAACGGTCTCGATTTCTCGCTCAACTATCGCGGTGATGTCGGTCCGTTCGACTTTAGCGGCGGGGTGAACGCCACCTATACCGCCAAGTACGAGTTCGGCGAGTTCGTCTATGAAGGGCTGACGTTTGACGGCTCCTATGACGCGGCCGGCTTCGCCAATTATGACCGCGCCCCAGGCACGGTCTCGCCCTGGCGCGCCAGCGGTTTCGCGAGCTTCACCTATGGCCGCTACAACGCGACCTATTCGCTGACCTATATCGATGGCGTGGACGACAATCGCTGTCCGGACACGGGGGCGTGCACCCAGACGCCCGAATTCGGTCCGACCGATTTCGGACGCACGGTGGAATCCTATACCCAGCATGACCTTCTGGGCACGGTGGATCTCGCCGCCTTCGGCGCGGATGTGCAATTGCAGGCCGGTGTTGAGAATATCTTCGACACTGATCCGCCTGCCGCGCGTCTGGAGTTGAGCTACGATCCCTATGTCGGCAACCCGCTGGGTCGGGTGTACCGGCTGGGACTGACAGCCCGCTTCTAGGTCCGGGACGTCTCCCCTCTGTGGGCCGGGCTCAGCCCGGCCCTTTTCTTTTTGAACTCTGCGCAAGGAGCGCCTTCCATGACGCTTTTCGACCTCACCGGAAAAACCGCCGTGATCACCGGCTCTTCACGCGGCATTGGCCGCGCCATCGCTGAACAGCTTGCCCGCCACGGCGCCCGCGTGGTGATCTCCAGCCGCAATCAGGACGCCTGTGAGGACGTGGCGAACGCCATCAATGAAGAGCATGGCGAAACCCGCGCGCTGGCGATCGCCGCCAGCATTTCCTCCAAGCCCGAACTGCAAGCCCTGTTTGAAAAGACCCGCGCCGGTTTCGGACCGGTGGACATTCTGGTCTGCAACGCGGCGAGCAATCCCTATTACGGCTCCATGGACGGGATCACGGACGAGCAGTTCCAGAAGGTCCTGAACAACAACATCATCTCGAATCACTGGCTGATCCAGTTGGCGCTGCCGGACATGCGCAAGGCCAAGGAGGGCGCCATCATCGTGATCTCGTCCATCGGCGGCTTGCGCGGCTCGCAGACCATCGGCGCCTACAACATTTCCAAGGCCGCGGACTTCCAGCTCGTGCGCAATTACGCCCTGGAAGCGGGCCCGGACAATATCCGCGTCAACGCCATCGCGCCCGGCGTCGTGAAAACCGATTTCGCCCGCGCCCTGTGGGAAGACCCCAAGGCCGAGGCGGCGGTGTCCAGACGCACGCCCCTGCGCCGCCTGGGCGAGCCTGACGACATTGCGGGCGCCGCCGTCTACCTCGCCGGTCAGGCGGGCGCCTGGATGACCGGTCAGATGATGGTGATTGATGGCGGGGTGACCGCCGGCGTCCTTGAATAGGAACGCCGACGGTCTGTGCCTCAGGCCGCGCTGGCGAGCTTGAGATAGCGCGCCATATGGGCGTCTTCATCGCCGAGCACATGGTCAAGCATGACCAGCCGCTTGGCGAAATGCGACAGCGGCATTTCCCAGGACATGCCGATGCCGCCATGCATCTGGATCGCCTCTTCGGCGGTCAGGGCGCCCACCTTGCCGGCGGTGTATTTCGCCGCAGAGCCATAGCGATCGCGCGTTCTCGGGTCCTTGGCGAAATACGCCGCGGCATTGATGGCCGCCGAGCGCGCCTGTTCGATTTCCAGCGCCACGCTAGTCATGCGGTGCTTGAGCGCCTGGAAGGCGCCGATCGGCACGCCGAACTGCTTGCGTGTGCCCAGATACTCGATGGTCGCATCGCGCAGGACTTCCATGATCGCGACCGCTTCCCAGACCGTGGCGACCAGCCCCAGCGCGCGCGCCTTCGAGATGGCGTCCTCTCCGGACACCAGAAGCCGGGCAGACGCGCCGTCCAGGGTCAGCTCGCCCGCCGCGCCGCCATCCACCAGGGGATAGGCGCGACGCTTGACGCCCTTGGCGTCCGCCTCGACCAGGAAGCTGGCCCAGCCATCGCTGGTCTCGGCCGTCACCACGATCAGGTCCGCAGAGCCCAGATAGTCCACCACGCCTTTCGCGCCGGTCAGACGCCAGGCGTCACCCTCCTTGACCGCCTTGAGCGGGTCGGTCACGACGCCATTGGCATCCATGGCCGGATCATCGGCGAAGGTCAGGATCTTCGAGCCCGCGATCACCTCGCCCAGAAGATCCGCTTCACCCGCAGCCTCCAGGATATTGCCAGCGAGCAGCGTGGCCAGGAACGGCCCGGTCGCGAGCGCCTTGCCGACTTCGGCGAACACGGCGCCCGCGTCAAAGGCCGACCCGCCATAGCCGCCGGCCTCTTCCCCGAACAGCATGCCCAGCACGCCCAGTTCAGCGAGGCCCGCCCACATGTCACGGCTGAAACCCGCTTCGCTTTCGGCCGCGGCCTGACGGGCTTCCCAGCCCAGCGTGTCGGCGAAATAGCGCGACAGCGAGTCCGCCATCATCCGGCGATCATCACCCAGAGAAAAATCCATGATCAGAGCCCCATCATCGATTTGCCGATGATCTCGCGCTGCACCTCATTGGAGCCGCCAAAGATCGAAAGCTTGCGATTGTTGAAATACTGCGACGCCACAGGCGCGGCCCAGCCCGGACCGACCGGTTCGCCGTTGAAGCCGCCTTCCAGCGCTTCATCCAGGAAGGGCTGGGCGTAGCGCCCCGCCGCCCGACGCATGAGCGCCGTGATTTTCTGGCGGATCTCGGTGCCGCGAATTTTCAGCATCGAGGATTCCGCCATCGGCGTCTGACCGCGGCCGACGCTGTCGAGCACGCGCAGATTGGTCGTGCGCATGTTCTCAAGGTCGATTTCCACTTCCGCCATGCGGGCTGCGAACAGCGGGTCCTCGGCCAGCGCGGACCCGTTGCGCCGGGTCGTGCGCGCCACTTCCTTGAGCCGCTCGAACGCCGCCATGGAGGCGCCGACGCCGGCGATATTGGTGCGCTCATAGCTCAAGAGGTATTTGGCGCAGGTCCAGCCCTTGTTCTCTTCCCCCACCAGGTTCTCGACGGGCACTTTCACATCGGAGAACCAGACCTCGTTCACCTCGTGATCGCCATCAAGCAGCTTGATCGGGCGCACTTCGACGCCGGGCGTGTCCATGTCGACGAGGAGGAAGGAAATGCCTTCCTGCTTCTTGCCTCCCTTGCTGGTGCGCACCAGGCAGAAGATCTTGTTGGCGCATTGGGCCAGGGTGGTCCAGGTCTTCTGGCCATTGATGACGTAATGGTCGCCCTCGCGCACGGCGGAGGTTTTCAGGCTCGCCAGATCCGACCCGGCGCCCGGCTCGGAATAGCCCTGACACCACCAGTCAGACCCGTCCAGGATGCGTGGCAACCAGTGTTTCTTCTGCTCTTCGGTGCCGAACTTGATCAGCACCGGGCCCAGCATGGACACGCCGAAGGGCACGACCCGCGGCGCATGCGCCATGGCGGTTTCGGTTTCGAAGATGAAGCGCTGGACCACGCTCCAGTCCGTGCCGCCCCATTCCACGGGCCAGTGCGGCGCCAGCCAGCCGCGCTCATTGAGGATGGCGTGCCATTCCTCCATGTCGGCCTTGGTCAGCCGCTGTCCGTAGCGCACCTTGTCTGACAGGCGCTTGGGCAGCTTCTCGTTCAGGAATTCGCGCACTTCCTCGCGGAAGGCTTCGTCCTTTTCGGTGAAATCGAGATCCATGACGGTCTCCTCCGCTTTTCTAGTCGACCAGCTCGAACAGGCCGGCCGCGCCCATGCCGCCTGCGACGCACATGGATACGACGACATATCTAACACCCCGGCGCCGGCCTTCCAGCAGCGCCGCCCCCACGAGGCGCGATCCGGTCATGCCGAACGGGTGGCCCACCGCGATCGCGCCTCCGTTCACATTGAGCCTGTCTGACGGCAGGTCCAACCGGTCGCGGCAGTACACGATCTGGCTGGCGAAGGCCTCGTTGATCTCCCACAGACCGATATCCCCGACCCCGAGACCGGCGCGCTTGAGCAGTTTCGGAATGGCGAACACCGGGCCGATGCCCATTTCGTCCGGCGCGCAGCCGGCGACCTGAAAGCCCCGGAACACGCCCAGCACCTCGCGGCCTTCGGCCCTGGCGGTTGCGTGATCCATGACCACTTGCGCCGCCGCCCCATCCGACAGCTGGCTGGCATTGCCCGCCGTGACAAAACGGCCTTCCGCAACAGCCTCGCCCCCGCTCCAGACCGGCTTGAGACTGCTGAGCGCCGCATAGCTCGTGTCCGGGCGCACGCCTTCATCCGCTGTCAGATTGACTTCCTCGCGCCCGGTTTCGGACCCGTCCTTGGCGCGCACGATCTTCTCGGTGGGCAAGGGCGCGATTTCCGCCGCCTGCCGCCCCGCTTCAATCGCGGCGGCCGCGCGGTGCTGGCTTTCAACGGCGTAGCGGTCCTGCGCCTCCCGGCTGACGCCATAGCGCTCGGCCACCACTTCGGCGGTCTCGATCATCGCCATATAGGCGTCCGGCTCGGCGGCGATAACGCTTTGTGACCGCCAGCTTTCATCGGGCAGGCCTGGCAGCCGCGTCATGGAGACCGACTCCACCCCGCCCGCCAGGATCATGTCCGCATCATCGGCCATGATGGAGCGCGCCGCCAAGGCGACGGCGGTGAGGCCGGAGGCGCATTTGCGATCCAGCGTGGTCGCCCCCAGCGACTGGGGCAGGCCCGCCGTGAACAGGCTCATGCGGGCAAGGTTGTAGAATTGAGGACCGTACTGATTACCCGCGCCGAAGATCACATCATCGAGCCTTTGCGGATCCACGCCCGCGCGCTCGACCGCCGCTTTCATGACATGAGCGGCCAGCCGGTCCGGCGCGGTGTCGTTGAAGGCGCCGCGATGAGCCTTGCCGATCGGCGTGCGCGCTGTTGAGACGATTGCGGCTTCGCGTGTCATGACACTCTCCCCAGGCGGGCGGGCAACCCATACCGCTCTTTCTATTTTCAGGAAGCGGTTATGCCGCGATCGCGCAGAAATCGCAATAACACGGCGTTATATGTCGACATTTCAGTGCAGCTGCGTCAGAATTCTACATACCCGATACACAAATATTGACAGGGGAGGACATCATGGCGCTCACATCAGGAGGCCTTATTCGCACTTGGGCAGGGGCGGCTTTGCTGTCCGCTGCAACCGCATTGCCCGGCGCCGCTTACGCACAGGGCGACGCGGGCGCCGCGCCGGACTACAGCGACGGCTCGGTCTGGCTGTGCCGCCCGGGGCGCGAGGATGCGTGCGCGGTCGATCTGGACGCTGCCGTCGTTCAGGCGGATGGCTCGGTGACCATGGATATTCACCAGCCCGCACAGGACCCCGCAGTGGATTGCTTTTACGTCTATCCGACGGTTTCGGTCGATCCGGGCGTGAACAGCGATCTCGAGATCGGCCCGGAAGAGCGCGGCGTGGTGCACGCCCAGTTCGCCCGCTTCAGCGAAGTCTGTCGCCCGTTTGCACCGCTCTACCGGCAGGTGACCCTGACCGCCCTGCGCGCCGCCATGGCCGGCAATGGCGACGCCATGTCGGGCGGCGCCCTCGCCTATGGCGATGTCCGCGACGCCTGGCGTCATTATCTCGAGCACGACAATGAGGGTCGCGGCGTCATCCTGGTCGGACACAGCCAGGGCGCGCGCATGCTGCAGACGCTGATCAATCAGGAGATCGAGGGCGAACCGGTCCAGGATCAGGTCATTTCCGCCTATCTGATCGGCTGGAACGTCCAGGTGCCTGAAGGCGAGACCGTGGGCGGCGACTTCAGCGCCCTGCCCTTGTGCACCGAGGCGGACCAGACCGGCTGCGTGGTGTCCTATGTCACCTTCCGCGACGATGTCCCGCCGCCGCCCAATACGCGCTTCGGACGCAGCCCGGACCCGGCCAACCAGATCGCCTGCGTCAATCCCGCCAGCCTCACGGGCGATGGCCCGGTCATGCTGGACTCCTATCTCAGCAATGGCTCGGACGGGTACGACATGGCGACACAGAGCTGGACCGAGACCCAGGAGGTGGATGCCCGCTTTGTCAAACTGCCCGGCTTTCTCAGCGGCCAGTGCGTCAATCGCGATGGCGCGCAATACCTGTCGGTGACCGTCAATGCCGACCCGTCAGATCCGCGCACCGACATCCTGACCGGCGACGTGGTCGCCAACGGTCAGGTGCTGACGGACTGGGGCCTGCATCTGATCGACATGCACGTGGTCATGGGCGATCTGATCGATCTCGCCGAGAGCCAGGCGGAAGCCTATCAGGACCGCTGAACGCCTTGGACAGATGAACAGGACGCGGGCCCGCTCCGGCGGGCCCGCGTCTTGACGTTCAGCGCCCTGTGCGGGCTGCGCAGGTTTGCTTGATCAGAATTCGGGGTGCGAAGGCAGGGCGTATCGGTTCAGCGCCAGGAGCAGAGTCCGGAACGGGCGATGCGACGGGTCGCGAGCGACACTCGACACCGATCGCGCGGACAAGCGAACCCTGCGCCGCGAAACGCAACAGCTCTGCATTCAAGATATTCTTTGGGAGGAATGGCGCGCCGGGGAAGATTCGAACTCCCGACCCCCAGATTCGTAGTCTGGTGCTCTATCCAGCTGAGCTACCGGCGCCTGTTTCGTCGTCCGGAACCCTTAAGGTCCCTGTCGGCGAGGCGCGGAAACTAGCCAAGGCTTGACGGCTTGGCAAGCGTCCTGACTGCGCTTTTCTCACCTTTGATGCAGCGGGGCCGGAGACGGCCGGATCACAAGGGATCAGGCGCGCATCCGGCCCCGTCGCGAAAGTCCTAGGCCGCGCGAACTGCGGACAGGAAGTCGCGCACGCGGCTCGCCAGACCACCCGCTTCCTGGCGGACCGTGGCGGCGGTTTCCTGCACCGTGCCGGCCTGGGAGCTGGTCTCGTCGGCCGAGCGGCTGACCTGTTCGATATTGGCCGAAACCCGCTGGGTCTCCGCCGCCGCGCTCTGGGCCGAGCTGGCGATCTCGGTGGACGCGGCGCGCTGCTCGTCGATCGCAGCGTTGATGGCCGACGCCACATTGAGCATCTCATCGATCACGCCGCGCACTTCCTGCATGGCGCTTTCCACCGCGCCGGTGGCGGACTGGATCTGGGTGATCTGGTTGGAGATCTGGCCCGTCGCCCGGCCGGTCTGTTCAGCCAGGGTCTTCACCTCGCTGGCGACCACGGCGAAGCCCTTGCCGGCCTCGCCCGCACGGGCCGCCTCGATGGTGGCGTTGAGCGCCAGAAGATTGGTCTGCTCGGCAATGTCGGAGATCAGCTTGACCACCTGGTCGATTTCGTTGGCCGCTGCGGTGAGCTGGCTCATTTCAGACGAAGCGCGCTCCATCCGGTCCTTCGCCTGCCCCGACACATCGCTCGAGCGTTCGACCTGCGCCGCGATCTCGGAAACGGAGGCGGACAGTTCTTCGGCCGCAGACGCCACGGTGGCGACCGCTTCGGACGCCACCGCGCCCGCGCCCGACACTTCACCGGCCCGGCTGGTGGTGTTGGCCGACGCTCCCACGAGAACCTCGGCGGTTTCCTGCAGGGCGCTGGCGGACATGGTCACCGCCTCGAGCGTGCGCTCCACGGCGGCGTCAAAATCAGCCGCCAGCTGTTCGATCTTGCGTGCGCGCTCGGCTTCGGCCTCGCTGGCGCGCAGGCTTTCCTGCTGCAAGCGAGCGGCCTCTTCGCCGCTATTGCGGAAGGTTTCAAGCGATTCAACGATGGCGCCGAGCTCATCGGCGCGCTTGAGATGGGTCACATTCACCGAGAAATCGCCTGCAGCCAGCTTCTGGGTGGCGCCGGCGATGGACTTCACGGAGCGGCTGACCGCACGGCCAAAGCCGAAGGCCACCGCCGTCAGACCCAGAGCGACGATCAGGGTCGCAATGCCGAACATCCATTTGGTGCGGGCCGCCGACGCATTCGCAGCTTCCGCCCGGGCGTTCGCCTCGGCGATCGCCGCTTCACTCAGGCTGACAATGTCGGCGTTCATCTGGTCGAAGACTTCGTCAAACGGTTCGATGAAGCTCACGGCGCTGGCGAAATCCATTTCCAGCATGGAACCGACAACCTCGAGGCCGCCCGCATAGAGCTCAAGCTGTTCGTCCAGATTGGAGAACACCTCTTCATTCGTGCCGCCGGAGCGCTGATGGATCCCTTCAAAGCGCGCGCGCAGCTCGCCCACACGGGCCATATAGCCGTCAAATTGCGTGAACACGTCCACCTGTCGGCCCGCCGCCACAGCGGTCAGGGTCTGATAGACATCCGCGTTCAGGGATTCGG
This sequence comes from Oceanicaulis sp. UBA6590, assembly GCF_002433705.1. Taxonomy (NCBI): domain Bacteria; kingdom Pseudomonadati; phylum Pseudomonadota; class Alphaproteobacteria; order Maricaulales; family Maricaulaceae; genus Oceanicaulis; species Oceanicaulis sp. UBA6590. Next base: position 26,726 of record NZ_DJIQ01000051.1, on the reverse strand, counting down.
TCTCCGTGCGCAGGGAGTCCAGTGCGATCACATTGGTCAGACGCTCGACCGTGTCCCGCTGGCTGTTCGCAACGCCGTTCAGGGCGAACCCACCCATCAGGGCGATGCCGATCAGGGCCAGAACCGCGAAAGCCGGCGCAACGCCGAACTTCAGCGAAAATGGCCAGTCGTTAAAACTCAGACGCTTGAACATCACTATGCGACCCCTTTAAATCCCAGCGCGAGCATATGGTTATCACCAACCTAAGCCTGATTGTTTAATAGGTTATGCATGCTCGCCCTCGTATCCCGCCGCCCCGCGGATGCGGGACGGCGGAATTGGCAGGCAGTTAGAAATTCGCCCGCAGGCTGACCCAGTAGCGGGCCTCGGTTTCGTAGACGGGCGTGGTGAGCTCGCCATCACCGAAGTTCACGTTCTGGGCCGTCAGGCTGAGGTCCAGATTGTCACTCAGCGCATAGCTGGCTCGTCCCGAGAAGGAGATGTGGCCGTCAATCTCACGCGACGCCACCGCGCCGAAGACCGGCTGGAACGGCATGGTCGTGTCGGACACATAGTTGGCGTAGCCGTCCAGGCTGATCCGACCGGACGTCCAGCCCAGATGGGCGTTGACCGTATGCTCGGGCGTGATGCCTTCAAAATCGAGCAAGGTGCTGGTCGGGAACGGCGCGAGATCGTCTTCCACCGATTTGTAGGTGTAGTTCAGATCCCAATCGACATTCTCGCCGATCATGCCGGCCAGCGAGCCTTCAAAGCCCCACAGGCGGGATTCACCGCGGTTGCCGAAGACATAAGCCGGCAGCGGCGCGTTCGGCGGGAAAAGCCCCGGGGCGCCGCCCAGAGAGGACTTCACGTCATCGGTGTTCTGCCAGAACAGCGCCGTGCGCAGCTGCACGCCGTTGGACAGGCTGCGATCATAGGCCAGTTCGATATTGTCCACGATGGACGGCTGGATGCCCGGATCGCCGATCAGGACCGCCGCTCCCACCGGCAGCAGGAAGCCCATGTCGAACATGGTCGGCGCCTGGATGCCGCGCGCTGCGGACAGACGCACCGTGCCGCCCGCTTCGGGCTTGTAGACCAGAGCCGCGTTATAGCTGAACTCTTCAAAGCTGACGTCGTAATCGGACTGCGTATACGGATAGAGCGCCGGATTCGGGCTACCGTCACGGCTCCAGTCCACCATGTCATAGCGAACTGCGAGGGTGGTCTCGAGCCGGTTGGAGAACTTGTGGTTCCACATGCCCGAGAACGCCAGGGTCTCGTAGTTCAGATCACCGGCGGTCGTATCGGGGAAGGACGCGGTCTTGGCGGTCCGGAACTCCACCGCAAAGCGCAGCGTGTCGTTGGTCCCGACCTTGATCAGGTCCTGCAGCTTGAACGAGGTCAGTTCGCCATCAAGGTCGCCGAAGCTGTAGGCGATCTGGGATTCGTTGCGATAGGCGCTCAGCGTGATGTAGCCGAATTCCGTGTCCGCGCCGAGCTCGCCCTGATAGGACGTGAGGTCATAGGCGTTGGCGGCGGACGAATACACGGACGTCAGCTCGAGCACTTCAGCTTCAGACTGGGTGTATTCAAAGGTCAGGCCCACCTTGTCGGTGAACTGCACCGAGCCGCCCAGCGCGAAATGCTCGCGAGAGAAATCCGGGTTGGCGGCGCGCAGCCCCACCGCCTCGGTGGCGTCCGGCTCGACGTCAAAATCGCGGCCATCGGTGCGGCCATAGCTGAAGCGCAGCGCGATCTGGTCATTCAGCGCGCGACCACCCGACAGGCGATATTGCTGATACCCGTTCGTGCCGACTTCCGCGGTGGCGTTGGCGTAGTCGCCAAACGCGGGATTGCGGGTGATGATGTTGACCACGCCGGCGACCGCGTTGAAGCCGTAGAGCGCCGATTGCGGGCCCTTGACCACTTCGATCTGCTGGATCTCGTCCAGGCTGACCGGCAGGGTCGACCAGGCGGTGTAGCCATAGCTGTCCAGATACACTTCGCGGCCATTCACCAGCACCAGCAGGCGCGGCGTGTAGGGAGACGCCGCCGAACGGATGCCGACCTCGCCCTGGCCCATGGAGAAGCGGGCGACATCCACGCCGCTGTAATGACGCAGGATGCCGGGGATGTCGTATTCCGGCGCATTGGCGATATCGTCCTGGGTGATGATGATCATCGTCGCCGGGACATCGGTGGAGCGCTGAGGCGCGCCGGTGGCGCCGGTGGTCACCGGCTCGCCGAACATTTCGCTCATCACCTGATAGTCGATGGACTGGGCGTTGGCGGCTGCGGAGGTCGCAATCAGCGCCGCCGCGGAATAAAGCAGTGTATTTTTCATCGTCTCGAATCCTTCCGAGGCAGCGTTAGATTTCTTCGACCATCATGGCGAAAGCGGTGGAGAAGCTGACCGAGGCCGAGCTGGCGGCGGCGCTGTTCACCACGATGCGGACAGACGGTTCGCTCTGGACGCCCATCACGCAATTGCCGGCCTGAACACAGGCCATGTCCGTGGAGACCGTCATCACGCCCGCCGAGGTCGCGGCCTGAACCGCGCCGGCGTTCGACGCCGCGCCGCCCACGAAGAGGGCGGCGTCCACGCCGCTGACCGCCTGGCCAACCGGCACAAGCTGTCCGTTCAGCGTGACGCGACCCGCGCTGAGCCCGCCGGCCATGGCGGCGTTCAGGGCTTCGGCTTCCGCCGCACTTGCCGGGTCGAAGACTATGGCGACCGTCCGGTCCGAGCCGGACGCGCCTTCCAGGAAGCTGAGCGCGCGACCAACGACGGCCAGATCACGCTCGGTGGTTTGCGCGGAAGCCGCGCTGCTGAGCAGAACGGCCAGACCGACTGCGCTTAAAATGCGGATCATTCTCATACCCCAACACAAGTATAGTGAACTCGTTCATGGGAGAGATGCCGGTTAAGCCGTGAATGACCTCTTAATCGAGTGTTCCCCTGGCGCGAGAAATACGCATATTCATTATATATTTCAATTGTTTAGAATTATGTTATTTTATTTGTGGAGTTATTGTCGCATTCATCAAGGTCGTGCGGCATGCACCGCACGCGCGATTGAACGCGTTAAGCAATCTGCAGCGAGATTCCCGAGACGCGTCAAAGCGATCGCTCGAGGCTCCTCGATTTCTCGCGCACCGCTTGAAAGTCCGAACACGACATCCCCATCAACGGGTGCGTGTACTGGCCGGATCGCCCGCGCAAGTCCATCTTGCGCCATGACTGTCATCCTCCGAGTCTCATCTCGTGACAGCGCGGCGTCCGTGGCCACGACCGCCAGGGTGGTTTGCGTACGCACGCCCGGATTCAACTTGGCCGCGCCCCAATCCTCGAGATCCGCCAGCCGGCTCACATCCGGGCGACGGCCGCCGAATTCATCCCCCACCTCGAAAGGCCAGGCCCAGTAGACATCGTCCTGGCCGGGCATGGTCACGGAGCCGAAGCAGTTCACAGCGACAAAGGCGGCGACGGTCACCCCGTCCTCCCCGCGCCAGCTGGCCGAACCGACAGCGCCCGGCAGGGTTCCGGCGCTGGCGCCGTATCCGGCGCCATGGCGCCCGATCAGGACCGGGCCGCCCTGGCGCGCATCCTCCAGCGCCGAGAAACCCAGCTCCCGATAGGGCGGCGTGCGCCCCCAGTTCTTGTCCACGCCATTGGCGAGATCATAAAGGCACGCCGCCGGCACGATGGGCGAAGCGGGAATGCCCGGCATGTCAAAGAGCGCAAAACCCCCGCCGGCTTCCCCAATCGCCGCCGTGACAGCGTCCGCAGCGGCCAGCCCGTAGACAGAGCCCCCCGAGAGCACCAGCGCGTCAACCGTCTCCACAAGACCGCCCGGATTCATCACATCGGTCTCGCGCGTGCAGGCGCCGCCGCCCCGGACATCCACCGCCGCCGTAAAGGGCTGGTCGCACAGGATGACGCTCACCCCGGTGTTCGCGCCGTCATGCTCTGCGCGCCCGACCCGCAATCCGGCAATGTCGGTAATATCGTTTCGGCTGGCCGGTCCGCCCATCGCGCTGGCTCCTGTCGTAGCGACGCACGCCAGTGTCGGCGCAAGCATCATGAAAGATCGTCGATCCAAATGCGGCACAGGCTCCCCCAGAGCGCTCGGTTCGCAACCCGTGCATGTCACCCCAGCTTGCCCGGAACCCCGACAAAAAACGACCCCCGCCGGAGGGCTCCGGCGGGGGTCGGGTCTTCACGAACGCCTCAGCTTACCAGGTGTAGCGGATGCGGCCGTAGACATAGCGTCCGGAAAAGCCGAACGGGCTGAAGCCGGAGAACGGGAAGATGTCCGAGAACGTGCCCGCCAGATTCGGGTTCAGCGACGTGGCGTCCGGATACTCGTCGAAGAGATTGTTCGCGCCGAACGACACGGTCAGCCCCTCGACCACGTCTGCGGAGAACTCCGCATCCACGATCGTCTTCGGATCCAGAACCTCATCGCCCGAACCGTCCGCCGCGGAACCCGGATCCACGGTTTCGCCGAAGCGGGTGGCGCGCAGCACGCCGCCAAAGGCGCCCCGGCTCCAGGTCATGGATGCGATCAGCTTGTCATCAGGCTGACCTTCCTCGAACCGGGCGATCTCGCGGCGTGCGAACAGGGTGACGCCGGGCAGCACTTCCGAGCTCGGCGCCTGGGTCACTTCCGTGTCGTTGCGGTTATAGCCCAGGGTGAAGTCGAAATCGCCGTAACGCTCCGTACCCACGCCATAGGTGGCCACGATATCGATGCCGCGGGTCTCGGTTTCCACGCCATTGATGAAGAAGCGCGCGCTGGTGACGCCATTGATCCCGGCGGCTTGCAGCAGGTTTTCCACCGTCGCGCCCGAGAGGTTCTCGGACAGCACGATCCGGTTGTCGATATCAATGGCGTAGGCGTCCACCGTCAGGCTGAAGGCGCCCTGGGTGAACACGACGCCGCCCGAATAGTTCACCGATTCCTCGGCATCAAGCGGCTCACCGCCCAGAGCGGCCGCAACCGGGCTGTCGGCGGGGAAGGTCCCCACTTCCACCGGCGTCGGCGGCGTGCCGGTGAACACCGTGGAGGTCGAGGTGAAATAGGCCTGTTGCAGCGACGGGGCGCGGAAGCCGTTGGAGATCGCGCCGCGCAGGGCGAGCGACGGGGTCAGCTCATAGCGCGCGGACACCCGGCCGGTCACGGTTTCACCAAAGTCGGAATAGCTTTCCGCCCGCACCGCGCCAGTCAGCAGCAGTCGATCGGTGACATCCGCTTCCAGATCGAGATAGACGCCGATGGAATCGCGATCCTCGTCAATCTCATTGCTTGGCTGGAAGCCCGGGAAGACCTGGCTGCCGCCGGCCTTGGTCGGGTCGCCGGTGATGTAGCTCGCCTCTTCCCCGGCCTGGATCTCATAGCCTTCCAGACGGTATTCGGCGCCGAAGGCGACCGAGAGCGGTCCGGCGAACGCATCGAGATCATACGAGCGCACGAAGTCAAGATTCGCGGTGATCTGGTCATAGATCAGCGCGCCCGCATCAAAGGAGGTCGGGCTGGAAGCGCCCAGCGAGGTGTTGAGCGAGTTCTCGACGCCATAGCCCAGCTCGTTGCGGCCATAGCCCAGGGACGCATCCCAGTCCCAGCCGGCCCACTCCCCGCGCGCGCCGCCGACCGCGGAGAAATCCTCGATATCGGTGGTGATGAGCGGCAGGAAGCCATCAGGATAGATGGCGGGCGTGTTGCGGCTGTCCTGAGCGCGACGGTAGAAGCCGGCCGCCTCGCCCTCGCGGGTCTGATAGCCCGCCCAGCCATAGAGCTCGGTCGTCGCATTGATCGGCAGACCGGCATTGGCGAAGAAGGAGAAGGCTTCCGCCTCGGCCAGACCGAACCGGTGATTGATGCGATCAAAGCTCAGTTCGCGCGGATCCAGTCCGCCGCCGGGCAGGCTGGGATATTGCTGACGCGAATCCGGGCCGGCGCGGTTGGTGGGCTCGCGATCAAGATACTCCGCCGACAGGGTGAGGAAGCCGTCCCGTCCCAGCGGGAGGCCGACCCAGCCCGACACGTTCAGCGTGTCGCCGTCACTGGCCGAGCGTTCGCCCGTGGTCAGCGGAATATCGGTGGCGTACTGGCCATAGGTGGCGCTGACCTGACCGCCCTCGCTCGCTTCGCGCAGCTGGACGTCGATGACGCCGGCAATGGCGTCAGAGCCATATTGCGCCGAGGCGCCGTCACGCAGCACCTGCACCGAGCCCACGGCGGAGGTGGGAATGGTGTTCAGATCGACGGCGGCGGAGCCACGTCCGACAGACCCGCCCAGATTGACGAGTGCGGACGAATGGCGGCGGCGGGAGTTCACGAGGACCAGCGTCTGGTCCGGGCCGAGGCCGCGCAGCGTGGCCGGACGCACATGGTCCGTCCCGTCGGTGATGGACGGGCTCGGAAAGTTGAATGAGGGCAGCGTGTAGGCCAGCGCCGCATTCAGTTCCGTGATCCCGGTGTTCTCAAGCGCGCTGACGTCAACGACATCGACGGGCGCGGTGGTTTCAAGGGCGGTTCGCCCTTCTGACCGGGTCCCGACGACGACAATGACGTCATCATTGTCCGCTGATTGTGCATAAGCCGTGGCGGCCGTAAGCGCAGCTAAGGAAACGGCTCCAAGAAGTTTCTTCATTGTGTCACACCCCATATGCTGAAAAGACACAAAACCAAGTGCACCCCTCTATGCACGCTCACCCCGGTCATAAAAAAATACCCGTTTTTTCAAGGTTCGGGCGTGAATATGACGCTAGGGTCGAGCAGGACGCTGACGGATGTCGCATCGTGACACAATTAAGAAGCGCTCAACATGGATTTAGATAAACTAACAGCAGAGACCGCTTCTTCCTTGCCGCTCAATGCCTTGCGGACCTTTGAGTGCGTGGCCCGTCACGGAAGCGTGACCCGGGCGGCGGCTGAGTTGGGTGTGACCAGTGGTGCGGTTTCGCAACAGGTCCGATTGCTGGAAGAACTGATCGGGACCAAGCTGACTGTCCGCGCCGGACGCGGACTCGCCCTGACCGCCCAGGGCCGCGCCACAGCCGAAATGGTCCATGACGCCTTCCAGCGCCTGCGCGAAGCCAGCATCAGGCTGAGCGCTCATCAGGATCCCGGCCTGATTCGACTGGGCGCGCCGGGCGCCTTCGCCGCGCGGTGGCTGTCCGCGCGGATCAATCGCTTCGAGGCGGACCATCCTGAATACCGCGTCCAGCTGATCACCGATCCGACGCCGGAAAGCCTGCATCGCTTCCAGCTTGATATCGAGATCCGGTTCATGCCCGCCCCGCCCCAGGGCGTGCAGACTCTGGAATTGCTCAGCGAGAGCCTGACCCCGGCGGTCGCGCCCCAATTGCTGCATCCGGACGCCGAACGGGTGAACTGGCGCGCCGCCGTCGACGCCCTCCCCCTTGTTCATCATGAACGCACGGGGGGCGAACCGGTCGGACCCAGCTGGGCGCAATGGCTCGAGCACCGCGGCGTCAGGCGTCAGGACACGCTGAGCGGGGACCGGTACAATCGTCATGATCATGTGCTGGAGGCCGCCTGTCAGGGGCGCGGGCTGGCGCTGGCGCGCCGCAGTCTCGCCGAACCGGACATCAAGGCCGGACGGCTGGTGTTCTTGATCGGCGCAGGGGTGACCCCACTTGGCTGGGGATATCATCTGCTCTGGCCAGAAGGACGTGCGCTGCACAATGCGGCGCGACGCTTGAAAGACTTCTTGATGGATGAAGCCCGTCCGTTTGAAACTCCCGGCCTCTAACGGCCCAGACGAGAACCGGCCTTTGAAGGCTGTGAAAGGATAGCATGACCCGTATCGCCCTGCTCACCGCCGCCTCCGCCTTCGCCCTTGCGGGCTGCAATGCGCCGTCTGAAACCGAGACGCCCGCCCCGTCTGCGGCGGAGCCGACCGAAACCGCCGCCCCTATGGGCGGCATGGTCGCGGCGGCCAACCCGGATGCTGTGGAGGCCGGCCTCGCCGCCCTGCGCGCCGGCGGGGACGCCGTGGACGCCGCCATCGCGGTGCAGACCGTGCTCAGCCTTGTGGAGCCGCAAAGCTCCGGCATTGGCGGCGGGGCCTTCATGGTCCACTACGACGCCTCGACCGGCGAAGTGAACGTCTATAACGGCCGCGAACGCGCGCCTATGGGCGCGGACGAAAACCTCTTCATCAATCCCGAGACCGGCCAGCCCTACCCTTATGTGGAAGCCTGGCGTTCGGGCCTGTCCACCGGCGCGCCGGGCGCGGTCGCCATGTTGCACATGGCCCACGCCGATCACGGCCAGCTCGACTGGGCGGACAATTTCAGTTTCGCCATCGATCTCGCCGAGAACGGCTTTGAGGTCGCCCCGCGCCTGAACAGCATTTCCCAGCGCATGGCGGGCTTCACCGACATGGAAGAGACCGGCGTCGCCGCCGGTTACCTGTTCGACGAGACTGGCGAGGCCTGGCCGGTGGGACATGTGCTCACCAATCCAGACTATGCCGACAGCCTGCGCCTGATCGCCGCCGACTGGCGCAATTTCTACGAGGGCGATCTCGCCCGCGCCATCGTCGCCGCTGTCAATGAAGCGCCGCGTCTGGGCTATCTGAGCGAAGAGGACCTCGCCGCTTACGAGCCGGTGAAGGTCAGCGCCCTGTGCTCGCCCTATCGCGACCATCAGATCTGCTCGGCGCCGCCGCCCGCTTCCGGCGGCATCGCCGTCGGCGCGATCCTGGGCATGCTTGAACAGTTCGACATGAGCGCGAACGGTCCGGAAACGGCCGATGGCTGGGCGCTGTTCATCGAGGCCAGCCGCCTCGCCTATGCCGACCGCGACCATTATGTGGGCGATACGGACTTTGTGGATGTGCCGGTCGAGGGGCTTCTCGATCGCGACTATCTCGCCTCGCGCGCCCAGCTGATCAATCCTCAGCAAGCCATCGCAGAGGTCAGCCACGGCACGCCGCCGGGCGCGGAAGACCGCCCTGAAGACGCCACCGATGATCGCCCCGGCACCAGCCATTTCGTGGTGATGGATGCGGATGGCGATGTGGTCTCCATGACCACCACCGTGGAAAGCCCGTTCGGTTCGGGCCGCATGGTCGGCGGCTTCTTCCTCAACAACCAGCTCACCGACTTCTCGTTCGTTGCGCGTGACGAAGAGGGTCGCCTGCTGCCCAACGCCGTGCAACCGGGCAAGCGCCCGCGCTCGTCCATGTCCCCGACCATCGTTCTGGACGCCAATGGTGATTTCGAGCTGGCCACCGGTTCGCCGGGCGGCAATTCGATCATCGCCTACACCGCCAAATCCCTGGTCGGCATGCTCGACTGGGGGCTGAGCCCGGAAGACGCCGCGGCCCTGCCCAATGTGGTCGCGCGCGGCGACACGGTGAATATCGAGGAAGGCTTTGATGAAGCCATCATGGCCGAACTGCGCGATCGCGGCTTCACCATTCAGGGCGGACGCGGGGAAAACTCCGGCATCCATATCGTGCGCGAGCTGGAAGACGGTACGCTGATCGGCGCGGCGGACCCGCGCCGGGACGGCATCGCCGCCCAGCCCTAGGCTTGATACGAACTCCAATGACAAGGGCCGCGCACTGCGCGGCCCTGTTTGCATCTAGCGCCCGGCGGACAGGCGTTTTTCAAGCCGGGTCGAGAACCAGTCGACAATGGCCTTCCACAGCGCGTCCTTGAGGACCGCGCCCTCGACGGAGTGTTCGAGATTGGGGTTGTCATTGATCTCCATGACCATGACCCCCGCCTCGGTTTCCTTCAGATCCACCCCGTACAGCCCGTCCCCGATCAGGCGCGCGGCGCGCACGGCGGTCTCCACCACCTCCTGCGGCGCGTCCTCGATGGCGAGGGTGGAGGTGCGTCCGGCGGTCATCTTGCCGTTCTCGCCATGCTTGACGATCTGCCAGTGGCCTTTCGCCATGCCATAACGGCAGGCGAACAGCGGCTTGCCGCCCAGAACGCCAATGCGCCAATCGAAGGTGGTGGGCACGAAGCCCTGCGCGATCAGAAGCGCGGTCTCGGCAAAGAGGCGCTTGGCCCCCGCTTCGAGCTCTTCCAGCGTCTGCGCCTTGACCATGTCGAGCCCGAACGAGCCGTCCGGCGTCTTCAGGATCACCGGCGCGCCCAGACGCTCGAACACCTTCTTGAGGTCGGACTTCTTGTCGATCACCTCGGTGGGCGGGATCGGCACATGCGCCTTTTCCAGCAATTCCTTGAGATACACCTTGTTGGTGCAGCGGATCATCGAGACCGGGTCGTCAATCACCGGCATGCCTTCCTGATCGGCGCGGCGGGCGAAGCGATAGGTGATATTGTCGATCGAGGTCGTCGCCCGGATGAAGAGCGCGTCAAATTCGGCCAGGCTCGGCAGGTCATTGGTGTCGAGCACTTCCACATCCACGCCCATCTTGCCCGCCACATCGATGAGGCGGTTGATGTCGGACGGTTGCGAGGGCGGGGTGTGCTCATTGGGGTCGACCAGCACCGCCAGCGACCATTTGGCGTGCGCCTTGGCCTTCGGATTGCGCACGGTCGTGCGGGTATAGCTCGCCAGCGCCTGCAAGAAGAAGGCGCGCTGATCCGCGCTCATCCTGTTCAGCGGCACCGGCCGGATGCGCGTGATGCGCGGGGTGCGCTCCAGACTGATCTCCAGCTCCAGCGCCGGCGTGCGGAACCAGTCGCTGACCTCGCGCGCGAGACGCTCGTAGCCAGACTGGGCCGTCTTGGAGAAGGCGATGAACACCTCCTCCACGGGCGCGACACCCTTGGCCAGAGTGTCCGACAGCCGGGCGTTCAAATCCGGCAGGGCGTGCGCGTAGAGGTCCTTGCGCGACAGCTCGACCATGGTCTGAACCGTCGGACTGACCCGGTGACCGCGCGCCTCGGCCAGCAGCGCCGCGTAATAGCCCGCGCCCTGATAGGCATAGGAGCGCGCCAGATTGAGCACATAGGGGCGCCGTCCGGCGAACAGGGTCGGGTTCGCCAGATAGTCTGACACCCGCATCACCTTGTGCGGGGTTTCGGTCTGTTTGAGGTCGGAATCGCTTTCGACCAGAATCAGCCAGTCCGTCATTGTTCCAAAGTCTCCGCAGGTCCGCGCGGGACCGCTCTGTCCATAACCAGGGCAGACGTACCGTCTGCATAATGTTCGGGTTTGACGCCGCGTTCCACAAAACCGCACTTGCGATAAAGGGCGCGGGCCGGGTCGTTGTCGGGCCGGACCTCAAGGCTCACTCGTGAGCAGCCTGCCCGGGCCGCATAGTTGATGGCCGCCTCCACGAGATGGCGGCCTGCTCCACGGCCCTGTGCGGTTTCATCCACGGCGAGAGAGTAGATTCGCGCGGTCTGCCCGCCCTTCCGCACAAGCACGACCACAGCGCCCAAGGCCCCGTCAGCGGATTCCGCGATCTGGACGCAGCCTTCGCGCGACAGGAAACGCCGCCAGCTGCGCATGGAAATCTGGTCTCCCGGGGGAAACCGGGTCTCCAGATGCATCAGAAACAGAATGTCCGAAATCGTCGCCGGGCGAATGCTGACGCCATGCGTCATGGAAGCGAGAGCTCCACAGGCTGACAGTCCGCCCCGCGCGCCCTCGCGCGGGGTCCGTCATCGCTGCGGTCAATACGCCCGAAGGGCGACGCCTGCAACCGGAAACAAGGGCAGACCCTGGTTTGTAACAATTTGTTTTCAGTTGCGACAAAACTCCACTTGCCGAAAACAGAATTCAATCGCCATCTATTGCGTGCGGCGCGTATCGCGTCGCGACGCCCCAGCATTCGCCGGCGCCTATCTTGTTATGGAGAGTGTGCGCGATGCGCACGCAGTATCAGTCCTCAATCGCCAGCTCGGCCCGTTCGGCCATGTTTGGTGGTGAAGCCGCCTCTCTTTACAGACCCAGCAGCTCCGATGCTCACCTTCATCCCGGCGCGGACAAACCGCGTCCCAACAAGGTTCGCGCACGCGATCTGTGGGCCATGCTGTCCGCCGTCGGCCGCTAGGCCGGGCGGACATTTCCGGGCGGTCCTCAAGCCGCCCGGCTTCACACTCCATCAGCATCAGGATCTACGGCCATGGCCGGATTGAAGAAGACGGGCCCCGCCCAGAAAGCCAAGAAACGGCGCGCCAATGCGCCCTGGACACCCAGCTATCCCTTTGAGACGAGTGATCGCGCCTCGCGCTTTCATCCCCATCGCTGGGACAATGACAACCATCGCTATGATGGAGAGTACGAGGAGCGCTAGGCGCTGATCCGGGCTTGAAGGCCGGGCCGGACGAGGACGCCTCGTCCGGTCAGCGCTCCTGGAAGCGCAGACGGACCTCAAAGACTGCGCCCGCATCTGAACTCGACTGCAGCCGCACATCGCCGCCCATCACCCGCGCCAGTTCGCGAACAATGGACAGGCCCAGCCCAGACCCGCCTCTGGATCCCGTCCGTCCGAAAGGCTCGAACAGGGTTTCGGCAATGCGCGCCGGCACGCCCGGCCCCGTATCGCAGACCTCCACACAGACGCTCTCACCGGCCCCCAACAGACGGGCGCGCACATGGATCAGCGGCGTTGGCGTCTTCTCCATGGCCTGTAGCGCATTGCGGAACAGGTTCAGGAAAATGCGGTGCAGATGGTCCGGGTCCGCCTCGACGAGCAATCCCTCATCCACCTCGTTGCGCCAGTCCGCAGCGCCAGTAGCCGCAAAGGCGTCCCCCGCCGCATCATCAAGCGCGGCGCGCAGATTGACCGGCTGCAGCTCGGGCGGGCGCTCTTCGGATCGGCCATATTGCAGCGTGTCCTCACACAGGCGGATGCCGCGATCGACCGCGCGCACCAGGCGCGCGCCCATGGCCGCCACCCGCTCATCCGCGTTCGACGACAGGCGATCGGAGATCAGCTGGGCGCTGGTCAGCACATTGCGAAGATCATGATTGATGCGCGCCACCGCCCCGCCCAGCGCCGCCAGACGTTCGCGCTGGCGGAAGGCCGTGCGCACTTCGTCCTGCATGGCCGCGAGCGCGCTTTCCGCCTCCCCGATCTCGTCCGACCGGCGCGACAGCGCCACGGTGCAGGCGGGATTGCCGGGGTCCTGCTGGAACTGGGTCATGGCCTGGGCCAGCTTGCGCATGGGGCGGACGAACATGAACATCAGGCACAGATAGATCAGCCCGCCCGTCATCACCGCGATGAAAATGGACAGCCACAGCACCCGGCCCGAATAGGCGTAGAGGTCTCGCTTCAGACCGGCTTCAGGCACCACCACGCTGATCAGCCCCGCCGCGCCCGCCATGGGTTCATCGATGATCAGCAGATACCGCCCCTCCGGGGCCAGGAACACGCCAATGGTGTTGAAGATGCGCTTGAAGAGATTCTCTTCGGCCAGCATTACCTCGACCACGGGGGCCGCGCCGATCCCGCCCGGTTGCGCCAGCAATGGCACGTTCATGCCGTCATAGACCCGGCCCACGATCACGGCGTCGGCGCTGGAGAGAAGATTGGCGATCATCTCGTCGCCCAGCCCCATCTCGTCCGCCGTCTCCACGGCGAGCGAGGCGAGATAGGCGTCGTCGGTCCGCTCGGTGAGCCAGTCCGAGCGGTAATTGGCCGCGGAAGGGAAGAAGATCAGGATCTCGGCCAGTAGCACAAAGCCGATGGACAGGCCCAGGAGCTTGCCCGGCATGGACACCAGCGCCTTGCGAACCGCCTGCATCGCCCCAAGGGGCGCTGCGCGGCGTTCGGCGCGTGTCTGGATGTCGGCCCTGATTTCCACTCCGCCTCCCCAGCCGGACTTAGGCTCTAGTGAAACGCGCTCAGGATCCGGGCGAGCAGTTTCGCCATGGATCCGAACACCACCGGTTCATAGTAGGACCCCGCCGCGCGCTTGAAGATCTCGCCGCGCGTCGGATAGGGCGCAACCGGGCTTGTGAGGTCGCGGACGGTTCCGCCCCTGGCCATCACCGCGCCCGCGATCTGGATGAGGTCATCGGCGCGCGCACCGGCCGCGTGTGCGCCCAGCACCTTGCCGCCCTTGCCCAGAACCAGCTTCACGCCGCCGCGCACATCATGCTCGGCGATCGCGCGGTCATTGTCGTCAAAGCCCCAGCTTGCTGTCTTCACCGTGTCGCCATGCTCGGCGCGGGCCTGGCTTTCGGTCAGGCCGATCTGGGCGATGGGCGGATCGGTGTAGACCGCCGCCGGAATGGGCTGGGAGGACTGAGCCGTGCTCAGCCCGTAATAGAGATTGCGCAGGATGACGCTGCCATGCCAGCCCGCCAGATGGGTCAAACCGCCCTTGCCGGCGATGTCGCCCGCCGCCAGGACGCGCTTGTTGGACGTCCGCAAACGGTCATCGCAGACAATGCCCCGCGCGTCGGTTTCAACGCCCGCCGCTTCAAGCTCCAGACCGTCGAGCACCGGCTTGCGGCCCGTCGCCACCAGCAGATGGCTGCCCGTGACCTGTTCGCCATCAGACAGGGTGAGCGTGATCCCCGCATCGCCAGACTGAACGCGCGCCGCGCTCTTGCCCGTATGCAGGGTGACGCCGTCCGCCATCAGCTGGTCGGTGACAAGCCCCGCATGCTCGGGTTCGAACCGCGCCAGCGGCTCGCCTGCTTCGATGATCGTGACTTCTGAGCCCAGCCGGCGGAAGGCCTGTCCCAGCTCCATGCCGATCGGGCCTGCGCCCATGACGATCAGATGCTCGGGCAGGGTTTCCAGCGACCAGATGGTTTCATTGGTCAGATACGGCGCCTCGGCCAGCCCTTCGACCGGCGGAATGAAGGCGCGCGTGCCGGTGGCGACAACGATGCGCTTGGCCTTCACCTCGATGCTGTCGGACGCGACCGTGTCCTCGCTGACAAAGTGGGCGTATTCACGCACAACCCGGACGCCGAAGCCCTCAAACCGCTCCTGGCTGTCATTGGGTTCGATGGTGGTGATGGCGGACTGGATGGTCTCGCGCACCTTCGCGAAGTCCACGCTCGGCTCGCCCACGCTGACGCCATATTTCCCCGCCTCACGGATGGCGTGGACCTTGTGCGCGGCGGTCAGGATCGCTTTCGACGGCACGCAGCCATAGTTCAGGCAATCCCCGCCCATCTCGCCGGCTTCGAACAGGACCACCTTGCGGCCCAGCTGCGCTGCGCCCGAAGCGGTCACAAGACCCGCCGCGCCTGCGCCAATGATGGCGAGATCGGCCTTGATGCGTTCGCGGCTCATGCGGCCTCTCCCTTGTCCTTGCGCACCCGGCGCAGAACCATCGGCAGCAGCGCCAGCACGGCGAAGGCGACCATGGCGAAGATCAGTTCCGGCGTCAGAAGCGCGCCAAAACTCGGCACGCCCTCGGCCGCGGCGCGTTTGATGGTCGCGCCGACGGTCGCATACACATAGGCGCCCGGAATGACCCCCACCAGCGTGCCCAGCGCATAGGCGCGCACCGGCACATTCAGAAGCGCCGTCGCGATATTGATGCCGAAGAAGGGCAGCACCGGGATCAGGCGCAGGATGACGATGTAGGTGAAGGCGTCCCGCGAGAAGCCGTCCTGCAGCTTCTGCACATAGCCGGGGAATTTCTGGCGCACCCAGTCCGCAAAGGCGTAGCGCGCCGCAAGGAAGATGATGGTCGCGCCGGTGGTCGAACCGATCACCGCGACCCCTGTGCCCAGATACGCGCCGAACAGGAAGCCCGAGCCAATGGTGAACCACAAAGCGCCCGGCACGGAAATCGCCACGGCGAGCGCATAGAAGACAGTGTAGGCGAGGAGCGCCAGCAGGAGATTGTCCTGAACCCAGCCGTCCATGTCACGCAGCAGGGCCTGGGCGCGGTCGGCGTCGAGATATTGCTGCCCGCCCAGCGCGAAGAAGGCGGCAAGACCGGCGACGAGGATCACCAGCGGCGCCAGGCGGCGCCAGAGCGGCTTGGAGGGCGCGGTCTCTGGCGCGTCTTCAGACAGGTTCGGTTCGGCGTCCATCCGGATACCCCTTCAGCATTCGTGTGACTGTTGTGACCGGATATAGACCGCGCCGTCGAGTAGGGGAAAACCACATCCCGCTGCGCCATCTTCACCATGGCGTGAAACTTTATTTCAAAATCACGGATTTATCGCCTGCCTAGGTAGTTTCCCGTGCGGACATGACCCGATATCGCATCGCGACTGGAGCGGGCAGTCACAGCGCGACGGGCGTCTTGCGCCCTGTGACCAAGGACGCCCCACCATGCCCGAAGCAGACATCACCCTGTACACCGCCGCCACGATGAATGGCTGGAAACCGCTGATCTTTCTGGAAGAGAGCGGACTGAACTATTCGCTCGAACCCATCGATTTCTCGGCCCGCACCCACAAGACGCCTGCGTTTCTGGCGCTCAACCCCAATGGGAAGATTCCCGTGCTGGTCGATCACGCCGCCTCAGACTTCGTCGTCTTCGAATCAGGCGCCATGCTGTGGTATCTGGCCGAAAAATCCGATCTGTTCCTGTCCGACGATCCCAAGCTCCGTTCTGAAACCCTGCAATGGCTTATGCTGCAGATGGGCGGCGTGGGTCCGATGATGGGCCAGACCATGTTCTTTCGCCGCTTCGCGCCGCATCAGGAGGAGGCCAGCGAGAGCGCCCTCAAGCGCTTCACCACCGAATCCCGGCGTCTGTTTGAAGTCCTGAACACGCGCCTGCACGGTCGCGACTGGCTGGCGGGCGAGGCGTATTCGATCGCCGACATGGCGATGTTTCCCTGGGTGCGCTGCCATTCCTGGGCTGGGGTCTCGATTGACGGTCTCGACGCCCTTGCGGCGTGGATCGCGCGCATTGATGCGCGCCCTGCGGTCCGGCGCGCACTGCAGCTGCCCGCCCCGGCGCCGCGTTTTCTGGCGGAATATGATCGCTAGCCATGCTATAAGCTCTGCGAACAGCCGCAATCGGAGGCGGTGGGGCGCTTGACTCATGCGCTCACCTCCCGTATCCACCGCGGCTCGAATTTTGAGCCGCCGGGAGACCGGCCGCTGATCCCCATGGGAGCCGAACCGTGAAACGTACATTCCAGCCGTCCAAACTGGTCCGCAAGCGCCGCCACGGTTTCCGTGCCCGCGCCGCCACCAAAGCCGGTCGTCAGGTTCTGGCGCGTCGCCGCGCCAAGGGCCGTAAGCGCCTGTCCGCCTAATTCAGGCGCCAGACGACACGACGATGTATCCAGATCGCGCCGCACGGATCACCGAGCGGCGCGATTTTTTACGCGCGCGAGAAGCGCCGCGTTCCGCCAAACCCTCCGTGGTCATTCAGATGCTTGTCCGCAAGGATGATCGCGACGGCCCGACCCGGGCCGGGTTTACGGCGACCAAGAAAATCGGCAATGCCGTGGCGCGCAATCGCGCCAAGCGTCGATTGCGCGCAGCCGCCCGCCTGTTGCTGCCCCTCCACGGACAGCCCGGAACCGACTATGTGTTCATTGCGCGCGCTCAAACTGCGGCCCGATCCTGGCCGGCCTTGCTTGACGATGTGAAAGCCGCGTTGATAAGCCTCGCGCGGCGTGAACGCGGACCGACGGGCGGTTCGCGCGATCATACGCCCTCAAAACCGTAAGGGACCGTTCCTCCCATGGGTGAGAACCGCAATTTCCTGCTCGCGGCCGTCATAGCGATCGGCATTCTGTTCTTCTATCAGGCCTTCATCCTCGACCCGATGGCGCGAGACCGTGAAGCGGCTGAGCAGGCGACGGCAGAAACCCAGGTCCAGGAGACGGGCGACGACGCGCCCCAGGCCGCCGACTCCGGCTTCGCCGCCGGGCTGGGCGAGAACGGCATGAGCCGTGAAGACGCCCTCGCCCGCTCCCAGCGCATCGAGATCCGCACCGAGGCCCTGTCTGGCTCGCTGTCGCTGACCGGCGCACGGATCGATGACCTGCAGCTGCTGCGCTACGAGACCGAAGTGGATTCCGGCGTGCCGGTGACCTTGATGAGCCCGGAAGGTTTTGACGGCTATCAGTTCGCCGCCAGCGGCTGGCTGGGCGGCGCCAATGCGCCCCAGGGCCTGCCGGGGCTGAGCACGAACTGGACGCTGGTCGAGGGCGATGTGCTGACCGAAACCACGCCGGTGGTGCTGGAGCACGCCGCGGGCGACCTGACCTTCCGCCGGACGATCTCGGTGGACGAGAACTATCTCTTCACCGTCAATGACACCGTCATCAATAATGGCTCGGCGGCCGTCTCCCTTCGCCCCTATGCGCTGGTGCGCCAGCATGGCGTCCCGACCGACCTGCAGAATTTCTTCGTGCTCCATGAAGGCGCGGTCGGCGTCATCGACGGCACCCATTTCGATCGCAAGTTCAAGAAATGGGAAGATGAAGGCCTGATCGAGCGCAACGGCCCCGGCGGCTGGATGGGCATCACCTCCAAATACTGGCTCGCCGCCGTCGCGCCCGAAGGCCAGCCCAATGTGCGCGCCCAGTTCCGCGTCGTCTCGCGTCCCGACCGCCCGGTCTTTGAGTCCAACTATCTCAGCGACGCCGAAACCCTCGCGCCGGGCGCCACGCTCGAATCCACGAGTTATGTCTTCGCCGGCGCCAAGAAACAGCCGATCCTGGCCGCCTATGAAAACGATCTGGGCATTGACCGCCTGACCATGGCGATCGACTGGGGCATGTTCTGGTTCCTGACCCGGCCCTTCTTCGCGGCGCTGCACTTCTTCTACGGCGTGCTGGGCAATTACGGCCTCGCCATCATGGTCGTGACGCTTCTGATCAAGCTGGTGCTGTTCCCGCTGAACAACCGCGCCTTCGCCTCCATGGCCAAGATGCGCTCGGCCGCGCCGAAAATGACCGAGATCCGCGAGCGCTACAAAGACGATCCGCAAGCCCAGCAGAAGGCGATGATGGAGCTCTATCGCAAGGAGCGCATCAACCCGGTGGCGGGCTGTCTGCCCATGCTGCCGCAGATCCCGATCTTCTTTGCGCTCTACAAGACGGTGTTCATCTCGCTCGATGCGCGCCATGCGCCCTTCTTCGGCTGGATCCAGGACATGTCCGCGCCCGATCCGACCATGATCGGCAATTTGTTCGGCCTGTTGCCCTATGATCCGTCCGGCCTGCCGATTGTCGGCCCGATCCTGGCGATCGGCGTCTGGCCGCTCCTGATGGGCGTGACCATGTGGGCCCAGCAATCGCTGAACCCGCCGCCCGCCGACAAGATCCAGCGCCAGATCTTCGCCTTCATGCCGGTGATCTTCACCATCATCATGGCGCCCTTCCCGGCGGCCCTGATCATCTACTGGTCCTGGAACAACACCCTGACCATCGGCCAGCAATACCTGATCATGCGCCGTCAGGGCGTGGTGACCGAGCTCGATCGCAACTTCTTCAAGCTGCGCTCAAAGCTGACCGGCAAGGCCGTGCCCGTCAAATACCAGGGCGAGGACACCCCGACCGCCACCAATCAGGTGATTGAGGGCAAGGTCGAGGAAGCTGTCGGCGACCTGGCCGATGACGCCAACGCCGATGATGCGGCGACAGACGGGAAGACCCCGACTGACACCGCAACCGAGACCAAGCCCGCGCCGACCGGCCGCCGGGTCAGCTCCAACCCCGCAGCGAAAAAACCGCGCGGCGGCAAGAAGAAATAGGAGGCGGCCCTGACCGAGCCCTCTCCCGAAGCCCAGGCAGAACAGGCGGCCCGTCTCGCGGCGGGTCGCAAGCTGTTCTCGGGCCAGATCGACTTCATGCTGGGCGTGGTGTCCATGGACACCCTGCCCGACACCCATGTGCCGGAAGTGGCCTTCGCCGGCCGTTCGAACGTGGGGAAGTCCTCGCTGATCAACGCCCTGACCGGCCGCAAGCAGCTGGCGCGCGCCTCGACCGAGCCGGGCCGCACGCGCGAGCTGAACTTCTTTGACATGCATGGCCGGCTGCGCATCGTCGACCTGCCCGGCTATGGCTTCGCCAAAGCCCCCAAGGAGGTCGCGGCGCGCTGGACGCGCCTGACGCAGAACTATCTGCGCGGCCGGGTCAATCTCAAGCGGGTCTTCCTGCTGATCGACTCCCGGCACGGCATCAAGCCCTCTGACGAAGCGATCATGAAGGTTCTTGATAGCGCCGCGGTGGTGTACCAGATCGTTCTGACCAAGACCGACAAGCTCAAGCCATCCGAAGCGCAGAAGCGCCTTGAGGAAACCCAGGCGAAAGTCGCCCGGCGGCCCGCCGCCTTCCCGGTGATCTCGGCCACCTCCAGCGCCAAGCGTGACGGGCTGGATGAGCTGCGCGGGGAAATCTCCACCCTGGCCCTGCCGGCCGGGGAATAGCCACCGGGGCCCTGACACGCCCTGCCAAACGGGACTGTCGACATGCTGAACCGGATCCTGATCGCCGCCTTCATCGCCCTGGGCTTCAGCGGTGCGGCCCAGGCCGGTCAGGTGTGCAACGAGACCAGCTTCATGGTCGAAGCCGCCAAGGCCTGGCGCACGCCCACCGGGCTCGCCGTGGAGGGCTGGGCGCGGATCGCGCCGGGCGGCTGCGCCGAGATCGGCCCGTCCACCAGCTCTGATCAATATCTCTACGCCCGCACCACCCGCGCCTATCTGGGCGGGGTGCGCGAATGGCGCGGCAGCCTCGACATCTGCGTGGACGAGACCGACTTCGCCTTTGAAGGCGTGGCGGACTGCGAAACCCTGGGCCTTGAGACCCGCAAGTTCCGCCAGCTGACCGACGCCGAACGCGATCATGCCGTCCTGGTCGAGGTCGCCGATTTCGGCGATCGGGCCGAGGAGGCCGGGCTGCAACGCCTGCTGCAATCGGCGGGCTATGACATCAATGTCATCGACGGCTATGCCGGCCGGCGCACCCGCCGCCAGGTCGCCGCCTTCGAAGAGGACCAGGGCCGCAGTTTCGGCGCGGACCGCGCCGCTCTGATCGAGGCGCTGCATGAACGCGCCCTGGCGCGCAATACCGGGCTGGGGCTGCAGGTCTGCAATGACGCCAACCTGCCCATGGGCGTCGCCGTCGCACGCGCCGCCGGGGATGGATATGAAACCCGCGGCTGGTGGCGCATTGCGCCGGGCGGCTGCGCGCAGACGCTCTCCGCCCAGCTCACAAGCAATGAAACCTATGTCTACGCGCAGCTGATCGACGCGGACGCCCTGCGCCCCCTGGCGGGCGGAACCGAGGCCTTCTGCATCACCCCGGCGCGCTTTACGAGCCAGACCCGGAGCGAATGCACCAATTCGGGCTTCCAGCCCGCCCTGTTCCGCGCTGCGCCCGCCCCCGAAGACGGCGGCAGCGTGATGCGGCTCGACCTGAATGACTTTGAGGAACCGCTTCCGTGACCCGAACCCCTGACCTGCATCATGTGGACACCTGGGTGTTCGATCTCGATGAGACGCTCTACCCCGCCGACGCCGCCGTGATGAGCCAGGTCATCGACAAGATGACCGACTGGGTCCAGCGCGAATTCTCCCTCACCCGGGAGGAAGCGCACGCCATGCAGCAGCATTACTACACGACCTACGGCACCACGCTGAACGGATTGCTGGCGAACAATCAGGTGCGGGATCTGGCGAGCTTTCTCGATTTCGTTCATGACGTCGATCATTCGGTGATCACGCCTGATCCCGAACTCGCCGCACATGTCAAAGCGCTGGACGGCCGACGCATCGTCTACACCAATGGTTCGCGCAAGCACGCAGAGAAGGTGATCGACCGTCTCGGACTGAACGGGCTGTTTGAAGACCTCTATGACATCGAGGCCGCCGCCTTCACGCCCAAGCCCCACCGGGAGGGCTTTGACCGCTTTACCGGCCATTTCTCGATCACGCCGCAAAGCACAGTGATGTTCGAGGATTCGGTCAAGAACCTGCAGACCGCCCATGATGTAGGCTTCACCACCGTGCTGGTGCATCCGCCCGTCGAAGCGCTTGCGGATGGCGCTCGCCCCGAACCCTTGGTACATCCTCCCCACATCCATTACGCCGTGGACTGCCTGCGCACCTTCCTGGGCGACTGGCACGCCGCCGCCGAGAACAAGAAGAAGACGACGCCATGAACCGTGATGCTCTCAAATCCGTCATCGACGCCGCCTGGGACGACCGCGACCAGCTCACCACCCAGACCCAGGGGGATGTCCGCGATGCGGTGAACGCCGCGCTCAACCTGCTCGACAGCGGCGAAGCCCGTGTCGCCAGTCGGGACGAGTCCGGTCAGTGGGTCGTTCATGAATGGCTGAAGAAAGCGGTTCTGCTGTCCTTCCGTCTGAACCCGAACCGCATCATTCCCGGCGGCGCCGATCATGGCCCGTGGTGGGACAAGGTGGCGTCAAAGTTCGAAGGCTGGGACGCGGCGGAATTCCAGGAAGCGGGTTTCCGCGCCGTGCCGCCCGCCGCCGTGCGCCGGGGCGCCTTCATCGGCAAGGGCGTGGTGCTGATGCCGTCCTACGTCAATATCGGCGCCTATGTGGATGAAGGCACGATGGTGGACACCTGGGCCACCGTCGGCTCCTGCGCGCAGATCGGCAAGAACGTGCACATTTCCGGCGGCGCCGGGATTGGCGGCGTGCTCGAGCCGCTGCAGGCCAATCCGGTGATCATCGAGGACAATTGCTTCATCGGCGCCCGCGCCGAGGTCGCCGAAGGCGTGATCGTGCGCGAGGGCGCGGTCCTGGCCATGGGCGTTTACCTGAGCGGCTCCACCAAGATCGTCGATCGTGAGACCGGCGAGATCTTCCGCGGCGAGGTGCCGCCCTACGCCGTTGTGGTGCCGGGCAATCTGCCGGGCGAAGCGGGCAAGCCGGGGCTCTATTGCGCCGTCATCGTCAAGCGCGTCGACGCCCAGACCCGCGCCAAGACCTCCATCAACGCCCTGCTGCGCGACTAGAATGGACAGACGATAGTCAGGCATGGCGCCCGTGGCGAAAACGCCCTAAATCTGCGTCATGCTTGATCTGTCCGCCCTCACCGACCCGATCCCCCTCGCCCGCCGCCTCATCCAGGCGCCGTCAGTCACGCCCGCTGACGCCGGCGCGCTCGACGTGTTGTCCGAAGCGCTGGAAACGCTGGGATTTGAATGCACGCGCTTCAAGTTCGAAGAGGTGGACAATCTCTACGCCCGGCTGGGCCAGACGGCGCCGGTCTTCTGCTTCGCCGGGCATACCGATGTGGTCCCGCCCGGCGATGAAGCGGCCTGGAGCCGCGGTCCGTTCGAGGCCGAGATCGCCGACGACGTCCTGTGGGGACGCGGCGCGTCGGACATGAAAGGCGCCATCGCCGCCATGGTCGCGGGCGTCGCCCGGCTGCTTCAGTCTCAGGGGCGGCCGGCCGGATCCATCGCCTTCCTGATCACCGGCGATGAGGAAGGCCCCGCCGTGAACGGCACGAAGAAGCTGCTCAAGGCTGTCGCGGAGAAGGGCGAGCGTTTTGACCACTGCCTGGTGGGCGAACCCACCAACCCGCACCATCTGGGCGACACCATCAAGGTGGGCCGCCGCGGCTCGCTCAACGGCGTCGTCACCGTCACGGGCCAGCAGGGTCATGTGGCCTATCCGGAAAAGGCCGAGAACCCGATCCCGGTGCTGATCGACTTTCTCAACCGGATCACATCGCGGACGCTGGACGAGGGCGCGCCGCACTTCCAGCCCTCCAATCTCGAGGTGACGACGATCGATGTGGGCAATGCCCCCCATAACGTCATCCCGGCGAAAGCGACGGCGAAGTTCAACATCCGCTTCAACACCGCCCAGACCGGAGACGGGCTGAAGACCTGGCTGCGCGAACAGGCCGTCGCCGCGGAACAGGGGTTTTTCGGCGATATCGATCTTGATCTGACCGTCACCGGCGACGCCTTCCTGACCGAGACCGGCCCCTTCACCGATCTGCTGCGCGCCGCGGTCAGGGACCAGACCGGCCATGATCCGGCGCTGACCACGGGCGGCGGCACCTCGGACGCGCGCTTCATCAAGGATTATTGCCCGGTCGCGGAGTTCGGCCTCGTGGGCGAGACCATGCATCAGGTGGATGAGCGCGTGCCGGTCAGCGATGTGACCCGTCTCGCCGCCATCTATGCCGACGTGCTGCAGAGGTATTTCAAGACTTTCGCATCATGAGACAGGCTATCAGAGACATGCGGTCCGGCGTTGCGGGCGTCTTTGCGCTGCTGACGTTCAGACCTGACTGGCGCAAGCATTTCGACGTCAGCGCAGAGGGCGTGGCCCGCTCCTTCTCGGGCGTCATCCTGGCCCTGCCCGCCTTCTTCTTCCTGATTGTCGGCGTGAACTATTTCTATGCCGAGAACGCCGCCGCCTACACCGCGGACATGCGCTTCACCCTTGTCGACGCGGTGATCAGCTGGGCGCGATTCTGGCTGCTCTTCCCGGTCGTCGCCGCAGTCGTGGTGATGGTGATGGGTCTCAAGGACCGCTTCGCCAGCTGGCTGGTGGTGCATAACTGGACCGTCTTTGTGCTGGTCCATGTCCAGGCGCTCTTGCTGGCGCTCTACCCGGCCGGACTGGCCGATCCGGGCGCGATCGGACAGGCGATGACGCTGTACAGCCTGCTGCGCCTGTTCATCCACTGGCGCGTGGCCCAGGGCGCGATGGGGCTGCCCCCCATCATGGCGGCGGCGGCGGCCAGCATCCCCCTGATCATCGACCGGCTCATCCTGTCCGTGACCTGACGGGCGCGCCGCGCTAGTTTCCCCCTCAACGACTTCGGGGAGAACCATCATGATCCGTTCAACACTCGCCATGCTTTCGCTGAGCGCCGGCGCTCTGGCGCTGACCGGCTGCTTTGATCCGCAAGCGGTCAATCAGGCCGCCGGCCTGAACGCCGCAGACACCGTCTTCACCGGCGGTCCGATCTATACCGGCGTTGAAAGCCAGCCCACCGCCGAGCTGATTGCGGTGGATGACGGACGGATCGTCTTTGTCGGCAGCCTGGCCGATGGCCAGTCCTATATGGGCGATGACACGCGCACGGTGGACCTGGGCGGCGCAACGCTCTTTCCCGGCTTCACCGACGCCCATGCCCATATCATCGGGGTGGGCGAACGCGAACGCTCTCTGAACCTTGAAGGCACGGCCTCGATCGAGGATCTCAAGGCGCGGGTCGCCGAAGCGGCGGCTGACGACAGCGCCTCGATCATCGCCGGTCGCGGCTGGATCGAGACCCATTGGCCAGAAGGACGCTTCCCGACCGCTGCGGATCTTGATGAAGTCGAATCGGAACGTCCGGTGATCCTGGTGCGCGCGGACGGCCACGCCCTCGTCGCCAACACGGCGGCGCTGAACGCCGCGCAGATCACCGCTTCAACCCCCGACCCCGAAGGCGGCGCCATCCTGAAGGATGAAACCGGCCAGCCCAACGGCATGATCATCGACGCCGCCATGGCCCCCTTCGCGGCGCTGGCGGGCGAGCCCACGGGCGAGGAGCGCGAGACGCTCTACCGGCTGGGCGCGGAAGTCATGGCGTCCCAGGGCTGGACCAGCGTGCACGATATGAGCGTGCCCTACGCGGATGTGGACATCATGGCGGGCCTTGCCGAGGCCGGCGACCTGCCCATCCGGGTCTCGGTCTACGCCAATCCCGAAGACTATGACGCGGTCGCCAGCCGCGCCCCGCGCATGGAGGCGGATGGCCGGGTCATTGCGCGCGGCGTGAAGTTCTACATGGACGGCGCGCTTGGGTCTCGCGGCGCGGCGCTTCTTGAACCCTATGACGATGCGCCGGACACCACCGGCCTGTTCCTGTCCGAGGAAGAGCGCGCCGAAGCGATGATGCAGCGCGCCCTGGAGGACGGCGTGCAGCTCGCCATTCACGCCATTGGCGATGCGGGCAACCGCAATGTGCTCAACTGGATGGAAGACAGCTTCGAGGCTGTCCCCGCATCCGATCGTGCTGTTGCGGAACCCCGCTGGCGCGTCGAACACGCCCAGGTGCTGCACCCCAACGACATTCCGCGCTTTGGGGACATGGACGTCATCGCCTCCATGCAGCCCAGCCACGCCATTGGCGATCTGCACTTCGCCGCCAGCCGCATCGGCCTGCACCGTCTTGAGGGCGCCTATGCCTGGCGGTCGCTCATCGACAGCGGAGCCATCATTGCAGGCGGGTCTGACGCGCCTGTGGAGCGCGGCGAGGCGCGGATCGAGTTCTACGCCGCCGCCGTGCGCCGCGACCTCAATGGCTTCGCCGATGAGCACTGGCATCTGGAACAGGCGCTGGATCGGGAGACCGCGCTCAAGCTCTTCACCATCTGGCCCGCCTACGCCACCTTCCGCGAGGATGATCTGGGCACGATCGAGGTGGGCAAGCTGGCGGACTTCTCCGTCTTTGACCGTGATCTCATGACCGTGCCGGACGCCGAACTGGCCGAGGCCCGTCCGGTCATGACCGTGGTCGAGGGCGAGGTGGTCTGGCGCGCGGAACAGCGCTGAGCCGCCGCATGGGTCCCCGGGTCAAGCCCGAGGACCGGGATGTAGCGCCTGAACCTCTCGGCCTTCGGACTTGATCCGGAGGCTCATGCGACACCCGTCTCTCCCCATGTCATTCACCGGTTTATCCGGTGAATCCATGCCGTGACCTGTCATCGGACCCACCGGCATGGATCCCCCCGCATGAAGCGGGGGATGACAGGGTTTGAGTTATTGAAAACTCTCTTCTCTTTCCCCGCGCAGGCGGGGACCCAGAGATCATGAAACGCTGCGCTCCCGGCTCTGGGCCCCAGCCTTCGCTGGGGAAGAGATAAAAAGTAGAGCGCTGAATTCCCGGGCGAGC
>NZ_DJIQ01000001.1:13519-49191 GCF_002433705.1 Oceanicaulis sp. UBA6590 | reverse complement strand
CTACTGGGCCTGGTGGATCGCCTATGGCCCGGTGGTGGGCTTGTTCGTGGCACGCATCTCGCGCGGTCGCTCCATCCGGCAGGTGATCTTCGGCATGATCGGCTATGGCACGCTGGGCGCGGGCCTGTTCTTCGTCATTCTGGGCAATTACGGCCTGAACCTGCAGCTGACCGGCGCGGTGGATGTGGTCGAACAGCTCAATGCCGACGGCGGCGCCCAGGCCATTGTCGCGATCATGGACGCCCTGCCGCTCGATGTCTGGGCGATGGGCCTGTTCGCTGTCGCCGCCGTGGTGTTCTCGGCCACCACCTATGACAGCGCCTCCTACATTCTGGCGTCGAGCGCAACCCAATCCCTGCCCGCCGGGCAGGATCCCGCCCTGTGGCAGCGCTTGTTCTGGGCCGCCATGCTGGGCGCGCTGCCGGTGACCTTGCTGTTCGTGGGCGGCTTGCGCGTGGTGCAGACCGCCGCCCTGATCGCCTCCGCCCCGGTCGTGCTGATCGGCCTCGTGATGGCGCGATCGCTGATGACCCAGCTGTCCGAAGACTTCTCTTCCCCCGGGAGCGCCCTCGACGGCGATCCTGATCCGCAACCGATGGAGTGACGACGTGACCGCCCAAGATCAAAAGCTCAACCGCAATGTGATCCTGACCTGCGCCGTAACCGGCTCGGGCGACACCGCCGGCAAGACGCCCCATGTGCCCGTCACCCCCGCCGAGATCGCCAAGGCCTCCATAGAGGCGGCGAAAGCGGGCGCCGCCATCGCCCACATCCATGTGCGCGATCCGCACACCGGCGCGCCCAGCCGCGACCCCGAACTATTCAAGGAAGTGGTGGACCGCATCCGCGAACACGATACCGATGTGATCATCAACCTGACCACAGGCATGGGCGGCGATCTGTTCCTGGGCCCCGATGACAATCCCACCGACTTTGACCGCACCGATACCGATTGCGTGGGTCAGGTGGAGCGCATGCAGCATGTGGAAATGTTGCTGCCGGAGATCTGCTCGCTCGATTGCGGATCGTTCAACTACAACGTCCCCAACTATGTCTATGTCTCGTCCATCGGCATGCTGCGCATCGGCGCGGAACGGCTTCAGAAGATCGGCGTGAAACCCGAGCTTGAGGTCTTTGACCTGGGCCATATCTGGTTCGCCAAGCAGATGATGGCCGAGGGCCTTCTGGAGGAACCGCCGCTCTTCCAGCTCTGCATGGGCGTCAAATGGGGCGCGGAAGGTCTGACCCGGAACATGCAGGCCATGGTCGACAATCTGCCCGAGGGCGCGAACTGGGCCGCCTTCGGTCTGGGCGCCAATGAAATGCCCATGGCCGCGCAAGCGGCGCTGATGGGCGGTCATGTGCGCGTCGGGCTCGAGGACAATCTCTATCTCGCCAAGGGGCAGCCCGCCACCAACGCCCAGCTCGTCGAACGCGCCCGCTCCATTGTCGAGATGATGGGCGCCCGCGTGCAGACGCCCGAAGAGGCGCGCCAGACGCTGGGCCTGCGCAAGCTCGAAGAGATGAAGAAACTGCGGGCCGCGGCATGATCGCGCCGCTTCGCGCCGTCGCCCATCCCTGGCTGTGCGATGTGATGGGGCATCTGACGACCCGCCATTACATGGCGATGTTCGATGACGCCTCCTATCACGCGCTCAACGCG
This sequence comes from Oceanicaulis sp. UBA6590, assembly GCF_002433705.1. Lineage (NCBI taxonomy): Bacteria > Pseudomonadati > Pseudomonadota > Alphaproteobacteria > Maricaulales > Maricaulaceae > Oceanicaulis > Oceanicaulis sp. UBA6590. The sequence goes on along the minus strand of NZ_DJIQ01000001.1, from coordinate 47,528 downwards.
GTGTTCGGATGGTCCGGTTCGGATGCCGAAGCCGGCGGGACCGGCTTTGTCGATGTGCGTCACGAGATCGATTATGTGGCCGAAGTGCGCGCGGGCGACCTTCTGGAGATCCGCGCCCGGCTCGATCGTCTCGGCGGCAAGTCCGTCACCTTCGTCTATGACATGATCATTCTGGGCCGGGAGCATCGCGCGGCGCGCCTGACGGCGGTCTCGGTCTGCTTTGACACGCAGGCGCGCAAGGCCGTCGCCCTGCCGGAGGACTGGCGGAGCCGCGCCCGAACCTTCGAGGGATCGAGCACAGGTGAGGGCCAGTCTTAGCCCTTGCCCGGACCAACAAACCACACGCACAGTGCCACGGGTTCCTCGTGTGACGACTGAAAGGGCGCGCCATGCCATATCCGACCCTCGCCCTGACGGGCGCACTCGTCCTGATGCTGGGCGCCTGCACGACGCCTTCACAGCCGGCGCCCTTCGTCTTCCCGGCCTCCGTGGGCGCCTTCGGCGACGGATACCCCGTCTCCGGCGCCCCGTGCCGGCGGCTTGGAGAGACCGCCGCCACCGGCAATTATCTTGATCATACCGCCGACCTCGCGGGCTGCCCGGATCGCCCCTCGGCCATGGCGCTGGGCGGACGCATCGTCGATCAGATAGACGGCGTCTGGCTCGTTTCGGTTCCGAACGGGAAACCCTGACGCCCTGGCGTGATTGACACCCGGACCCGGGCTGCGGCACAGGCGCGGTTCAGTGGCGAAGGAGTGCAGCGATGAGCCTCACCGACCCCTCCGGCGAACGCAGCCTTCTTCAGGCCGTCCTGCAGCTCTGGGCGCTGTTGCTGGGGATTGCGCTGCTCCTGGCCGGCAATGGCCTGCAAGGCACGCTGCTGGGCGTGGTGGCGGAAGATTCAGGCTTCTCCTCGGCTCTGACCGGTCTTGTCATGACCGCCTATTTCGCGGGCTTTTTCGCAGGCTCGGCCAGCGCCGAGCGCCTGATCGGCCGGGTCGGACATGTGCGGACCTTCGCCGCTCTCGCCTCGCTGGGGTCCATCGCCATTCTGATCCACGGCATGATCATCGACCCCTGGGTCTGGGCCGGGATGCGCTTTCTGACAGGGTTCAGCTTCGCCGGGCTCTATGTGGTGGCGGAAAGCTGGCTGAACCGGGAAAGCTCCAACGCCTATCGCGGCGCGCTGCTGGCCATCTACATGATCATCACCCATGGCAGCCTCGCCATCGGCCAGGGGCTTCTGAACATCGCCTCCACCACCAGCCTGACGCTCTACGCCCTCTCATCGATCATCATTTCCGGCGCGCTGGTGCCGATCCTGCTCAGCTCCGCCCCCCAGCCGCACTTCACGCTGGAAATCGAGCGCCTGACCCTGCGCAAGCTGTTCTCCATCTCGCCCCTGGGACTGACCGGCAGCTTCAGCGCCGGCGTCGCGAACGGGATCATCCTGGGGATGGGCGCGGTGTATGCGCGTCGTCTGGGCCTTGAGGTGGGCGGCGTCTCCATCTTCATGGCGGCGACCCTTGTGGGGGGCGCCGCGCTGCAATGGCCGATCGGGCGCCTGTCCGACGCCTGGGACCGCAGGATCGTGATCGCCGGCGTGGCCGCTGCGGCCGCGGTGATTGCGGCCCTGATGCCGATGGCTGCGCAGCAGGGCCTGATGACCCTGACGCTGGCGGGGTTCTTTGCGGGCGGGCTGACCATGACGCTCTATCCGCTGTCGATGGCGCACACCCATGACTGGCTTGAGGTCGATCAGATGACCCCGGCCTCGAGCGCCCTTGTCATGGTCTATGGCGGCGGCGCCATGCTGGGGCCGCTGGGCACGGGCGTCCTGATGGGGGCGCTCGGCACGAACGGCTTCGCCTGGTACCTTGTCGGCCTGTGTCTGGCGCTGAGCGCCTACGCGGTCTACCGCATCACCCGACGCCAGGCGCCGGATAGCACCGAGGATTACCTTCTGGCCCCCGCCGCCATGTCAGCAGGCGAATACTGGGCCGAGACCGCGGTCGAGGAAGCGGGCGAGTCCGAGACCGACGCCTCCGCCCCATGACCCGCTCCGTCCGCGGACGGGTTCACCTTCTGGTCGTATCCGATATAACTGAACCGGAATGCGCCAGGCGCGCCGGGGGTCCATTTGGACATCCAGCCCCCATATGCCAGCGCGACCAAGCGGCTGGGGGGGCCGGGCACATGCGGGCGATTGTCTGTCTCATTGCGTTTTGGCTGATGGGCGCCGCCGCGTCGGCGCAAGGCGCGGACTGCCTCGGAGCGGGCGAAACAGGCGGGCGCTATCATGCGTTCGCCGAGCGCCTGACGGAACTGGCGGACGGGGTGGAGCTGTGCACCACCGACACCGCAGGCAGCGTCGAGAATCTGGACGGCCTGCGCACGAGCCGTTTCGATTTCGCGCTCGCCCAGAACGATCTGGCCTATCACCATTTCTACGGCAATCACGGCTTCCCGCGCTGGCGGGAGTTTTCCGCCGTCGCCCCCCTGTTCCCCGAATATGTGCAGGTCTTCGTGCGCAACGCCGCCGAGGCTCCGACCTTGCTGGGCGATCTCAGGGGCCTCTCCGTCAATCTGGGGCAAACCGGCTCGGGCAGCTATTACAATGCGCGCGAAGTGATGGATGCGGCGGGCCTTCGGGAAGGCATCGACTATCGCGCCCGCAATCTGGGACTGGGCGAGGCCTTTACTGCGCTTGAGAACGGCGAGATCGACGCCCTGTTCGTGACCGCCGCCGCCAATCTCGAGTTCGACCCCCAGCGCGTCAGACGACTGGCCCTGCCGCCCATGGTGGTGTCCGAGCTGTCCGCGGGCCGCCCCTATTACGAAAGCGGCTTTCTGCAGATCAACGGCGCTCCGGCCGCCGCCCTCGCCGTACGCGCCTATCTGTTCACCCGGTCCGACGCCCCCGCAGGCCGCGTGGCGCAACTGAGCGCCGCCCTGATCGCGAACTGGGATACGCTGTCCTCGGAATTTGACGGCCTGTTGGCGCTGGACCAGTTCCTGTTGCGCGCCTCCCTGCCGGTGCACCGGAGCGCGCGGGGCTCTCTGGTGGACGCCGGCCACGCCAACCCGCAACCGCAATACTGGATGTGGATGTTGATCTGGGCGGCTCTGCTGGCGATCAGCTTCATCGCCGTCACGTTCGAGACAACCTATGACCGCACCGGGGTGAAGCGGGAACGACGCGGACGCTTCGCCTTCATCCAGGTGGCGCTGGACTGGTGGGCGCGCCCCAGCCCCTGGATCATCGGGTTGAGCCTGTTCGCGCTTCTGTTGCTGACCGCGCTTCTGACCCTGCGCTCGGCGGAGACGGCCCACGCCCAGGCCTATCAGCTGGACAATCCCTTCGCCGACCTGACCCTGTCGGAAGGCTTCATCTGGATGCTGACCTTCGTGGCCAGCGGCTTCACCGAGAACAACGCCTATCCGCTCAGCACCATCGGCCGCGTGCTCGTGGCCATTCTCGCCTTTATCGGCGTCGGCGGCCCGATCGCTGCGATCATCATCATCGTCAACATGTGGGGTCGACGCCGCTCCGAGCGCATCGCCGGCCTGATGCCGGCCAGGTTCAGCAATCACGTTCTGGTTTGCGGCTGGAACGAACATCTGGACGGGGTGGTCTACGCGCTGACCGGCAATGACGCCGAGCACGCCAAGAAGGTCTGTATTGTTGCGGAGTCGGGAGACGCCTCGCCGCTGGCGACCCATCATTTCGACCAGAACAAGGTCAGCTTCAGACGCGGGGACAGCGCGGACCGGGACACGCTGGAGAAAGCCGGCGCCCGGGAGGCCGGGCACGCCATCATCCTGGCCGATTACGATCGACGCTCGAGCCAGAATATCGGCGCGATCCTGACAGCGATGAACCTCAAACGGCTCAATCCCGACATTCATATCTCGGCCGAGCTCGCCTTTTCCCAGAATGCGGATCATTTCGCGGCCTTCGGCTGCGCGACCCTGATCACGCCCGACATCTTCGTCGCCAAGGCCGCCGCGCTGAGCACAATCCATCCCAACATGATCGACTACCTGCTCGAAGTGCTGACCTATGACGCCTTTGACGAGCTCTATTCCATCCGGTTCGAGGAATTGTGCGCGCAGAACCCGGACATTTCACTGGGCATGACCAATAGCGACCTGGAAAGCGCGCTCTGGTCGTGCGGCGCAAACCTGGTGGGGCTGGTGTGCAGCGAGCTGCGCCGCGAGGCGGTGTATGACGCCGAGGTGGTGGATGGCGGCCCCATCATCTCGCTTACCCGCGCGGAGGGCTATGCCTACACGCCCAAGCCCGATGACCGCATCATCTACGCCGCGGCCCGGCGCAAGAGCGTGATGCGCACGCGCGACCTGAACGAGGTGCGTGACGCCGAACCCATCCCGCGCGACCGGTTCCAGCTCCAGCGCAGTGAAGGCGCACGCATCCTTCTGTATGCGTCTCGCGCCCACCTTGAACGTCTGGAAGCCAATCTTCGAGTCTTCCACCAGAACCCGACCATCCACGCCATCACCATCGAGGACACGCCCTTCCTCACATCGGAAACCCTGAACGAGCAGCTGCCCGCCAGTCTCGAATTCGATCACGTGATCCTGCTCGCCGACGCCGCCAAGAAGCGCGACGCAACAAGTTCGGCAGAGGTGCGGGCCGTGGACGCCTCCACGCTCCTGGCGACCAAGCTGATCGCCGAGCATGCAAACCGGCGCGGCTGGCCGTGCAAGATCACCGCCGAAGTGCTCGACCGGGAAGACCGGGACGCCTTCATGACCGAAGGGGCTGGCGCCCATGTGGTGATCCCCAGCACGACGCTGGTCGAACGCTTCCTCGTGAAAGACGTGTTCGACGGCAACGCCATGCTCGATTTCCTGATTGCGGTCATGAACATGCGTGACGGAACGCATCTGTACATGCACACCCTCGAGCCTGGGGATCCGCTGATCGGACACAGCTATGCCAGCCTGATCCGGACCCGGCATGCCGGCCTTCACCTTGTGGGCTGGCTGCCCGTGACCAAGCGCGAGGAGCTGCGGAACCGGGCCGGGGATTTCGCCTTCCACTTCCGCACCGCCTATGACGAACGCATCGAGCAGAAGACCCTGCAGGCCGGAGACCTTCTGGTCTTCACCGCCTGCCTGCGCATCTGGGATGGCGACCCCGACCCGGTCGAGAGCGCCTAGAACACGATCGGGGCCAGCAATAGCGCCACGAGGCTCAGCACCGCCACGGCGATGATGTTGAGCACCAGGCCGGCCCGCGCCATTGCGGGGATCGCCACCAGCCCCGAACTGAACACCACGGCGTTGGGCGGCGTGGCGACGGGCAGCATGAAGGCGCAGCTGGCCGCCAGCGTCACCGGGATCACATAGACCAGCGGATCCTGTCCGGTCTCGACCCCGATGGCGGCGATCACCGGCAGGAAGGTGGCGGTGGTGGCGAGATTGCTGGTCAGTTCGGTGATGAAGATGACCAGCGCGGTCGCTGCAACCACCAGCAGGATGGCGTTGACAGCCCCGATGCCCACCAGTTGCTGACCGATCCAGAGGGCCAGCCCGGAGCTGGTCACGGCGGCGGCCAGCGCCAGCCCGCCGCCGAACAGCGCCAGCACGCCCCAGGGCAGCTTGCCCATGGCGTCCCAGGTCATCAGCGCCTGGCCTTTCTTGCCCGAAGGGATGAGAAAGGCGGCGACCGCCGCAGCCATGGCGACGCCCGTATCCGTCAGCTCCCCCAGGATCGACAGATTGCTCAGCCAGCCGCGCGACAGCCAGCCGACCACCAGAAATCCGAACAGCAAGGCGGTGCGGACCTCGGCCTTGCTCATCCGGCCCAGCCCCTCGCGCATGGCGCGGATATGGTTCATGGCCTCTTCGGACGCCTTGAAATCGATCGGGTAGGTGAACCGCGTCAGCACCAGCCAGGCGAGCGGCAGCATGACCAGCGAGACCGGCAGACCCACGAGCATCCAGCGCGCGAAATCCATGTGGACATCGTAATTGTCCGCCATGAAGCCGACCATGAAGGCGTTGGGCGGCGTGCCCACCAGCGTCGCCAGACCGCCCAGCGTCGCGCCATACGCCAGGCCCAGCAGCAGGGAGACGCCGAAATTCTGGCGCTGTTTCGGCGCCAGACCGGGCATGGTCTCGCTAATAACGGTATAGACCGAGACGGCGATGGGCAGGAGCATCAGGGTTGTGGAGGTGTTGGAGATCCACATGCTGACAAAGGCCGCCGACGCCATGAACCCCGCCACCAGCGCCCGCGCATCCGCGCCCGCGAATGCGAACACGCCCAGAGCGATGCGTCGGTGAAGACCGCAGCGTTCTATCGCCAGCGCCACCACGAAACCGCCGAAGAACAGATAGATGATCGGGTGCGCGTAGGGCGCGGCGATGTCGCGCATGGGCACGACGTCCAGAAGGGGCAGGACGACCAGCGGCAGGAAGGCGGTGACCGCCACCGGAATGGCTTCGGTCGCCCACCAGATCGCCATCCACAGCCCCAGCGCGGCCACGATCACGCCCGCGCGCGACAGGCCCTCCGGTTCGAACGTCAGGAACACGATCAGGGCGGCGATCGGGCCCGCAATCAGTCCGATCCGCTGGTATAGCGCCTGTCCGGCGTCATCTTGTGCAGTCATGGTCGGTCGGCCTTGTGTATGTCAGGTGGACAGTCCGGCCGCAGGAGACCTTGCGATGAAGGCCAGGCCTGCGGCGGCGGGAGGCGCGATCCACGCGCCCCGGGTTCAGCGGCGGCGTGTGCAGCTCCGGACGGCGGCGTCAGTCATCGCGAGCGGTCTGTGCAATCAGGCTCGCCGCGGTCCGGGCCATGCCGGCATTGTCATGGGCGACGCCCGGAACCGTGACGACCCGCCAGCCCAGGGACACGCCTCGCTCCTGCGCTTGCCGGCCCGCATGATCAAAGAAGTAGTGACCGCGGGCAAGGCGGTGCGGCCCCTGGGCCAGCGCTTCAGGCGTGCGACGCAGATTCGGATCCCCCGGATCGATGTCGGCCTCTCCCAGGAGAAGCGTCATCGGGCGCTCCAGCCAGGCCCCGATCCGGCCCTCATCAATGTCGATCCCGGAGAGGCCATAGGGCCAGGTCTCGTTCCGGTCCGGCAAGGTGTACCAGCCGGCATTGGCGGAATACGCCGTCAAAAGATGCGGCAGGTCTTCAAACAGAAGGGCCCGGTGGACAAATTGCGCGCCGGCGGAATGCCCGAACAGGACATAGCCGCTCGCGGCTCCGCGTTGCGTGATGGCGGTGAAAAGCGGCTCGATCGCGGCATAGGAGGACGGCCCGTCCCGCCCCACGCCGCCCAGATTGTAGGATGCGGCGCCCGGGAAGGCGTCCTGGGTGAACTCCGGCGCATAGACGCGCAGGCCGTAGTGCTCCGCCAGCGCGATCCAGTTGTCGCGATAATCGTCCGCATTTCGATTGACGCCATGCATGACGATGACCACAGGGGCGTCCGGCAAGCGGCCTTCGGGCGGCTCCACATAGAAGACGCGCAGGGCCGGACCGTCCCAGTCGGGCAGGATGAACTGGCCGGTGCGCCAGTCCTCGGCCCAGGCCGCACTGATCTGTGTCGCCGCAAGGACGAGAAGGGAGAGAAGAAAGCGCATCATGACAGCGTCCGGGCGCCCTCGCGAGGAGAAAGCCCGGCCTTGCCGGCTCTAGAAGCGTTTACGGACGTCGAAATAGACCTGACGTCCGCGAATGCTGTGATACGCGGCGTCATAGCCATTGGTCTCGTCGGCCAGCGGCGGATCTTCATCGAAGATGTTGTTCGCGCCGACACGGACCCGCATGCCGTCCAGGATGCCATTGGCGTCAATGTCGTACTGGACATAGGCGTTGGTCTGGGTCCAGGCGTCCACGATGAACGGATCGCCGTTCGGATCGAGGCCCGCGCCGGTGTCGATGAACTCGCTGGTGTAGTCAGCCCGGATACCCGCGCCCCAGCCGCTATCATGACGCCAGGTCAGGGACGCGGCGACCCGCCACTCCGGCTGACCATCCTGGAGGATGATATCGCCTTCCTGGGAGACCGTGATCTCATCCGAGATCAGGCCGCTATCCACCGCGTCCGCGATCTGCTGGGCGCCAGGAGACAGGGCGATGAAATACGTGTCGAGATAGGACGCGTTGACCTTGAAGTCGAAGTCGCCGATCGGGGTGTCATCGAGTGAGTAATAGACTCCGTAATCGATACCCTCGACATCGATATCCTCATTGTTGTCATAGGTATCACGGATAAACAGGATATCGCCCGCCGGGGTCAGGCCCGCCGCGTTGAAATAGTCGATCTGGTCCTGGTTAGGATCAGCCCGCACCACGTTCGGGTTAGAGGAGCCCTGCAGACGCAGCAGGTAATCGAGGCTGATATGGTTCTCCGCGCCGAACACGCCGACCACGTCGGTGCGTTCGATTTCCCAGCGGTCCACGGTGACCGTCAGACCGTTCAGGAAGCGCAGCGCGCCGTCCAGACCCCGCGGCTCGAACACGAAGCCATAGGTGATGTTGGTGTCATCTTCCGGACCGATGTCATCAGCGACCGAACGCCGCTCGGTGCGGCCTTCGGAGAAGCCGGTGCAATCAGCAAAGCTCGCGAACGTGCCGTTGCGTACGCCCGCCTCACAGGCATAGCTGTCTTCGCGCCCATTGGAGCGGTCCACGCCTTCATTGACGACGATCAGGTTCGGCGCCCGGAAGCCCTCCGAATACGCGCCGCGCAGCTTGAGGCCGTCAAAGGGGACCCAGGCCGCGGCCACACGCGGCTTCACGCCGCTGCCGCCGAAGTCGGAATAATCCTCGTAGCGCGCAGCCAGCTGCACGTCGAACGTCTCGACGAGCGGGATATTCATCTCGGGGCTGACGATCGGCACGGACGCCTCGGCGAAGATGCCGAAGACTTCGCGGGACCCGCTGGAATCCGGCGTCGGGCTGGTGCCGTAGACATCGGTCTCGCTGACCTCGCCCGTCACCATGTCGGTGAAGGTGATGGTGCCGTCCAGACGGGAATCGCGGTCCTCGTCATAGGCCTCATAGCGGGCCTCGACGCCGGCCGCGATGCCGATCGGTCCGCCCGGCAGGGTGAACACATCGCCATTGCTGACCTTGAAATCGATCAATGCCAGCTCGGAAGTGCTCTTGCGCACCACATCGATCAGGAAGGGTTCGATCAGGTTGCGCGGATTGGGCGTGGCGTCGCCGACCGAGGGGTTGGCCGGATTGCCGCCATTGAACAGATTGTAGACGTCCGGGCCTTCGCGGAAGAGCTCCTGCTGCAACAGGGTGCGGGAGACCGAGTTGTTCGCCGTATCCTCGGCATAGCCGCGGTTGTACAGCGCCGCGCTATCCCAGTCCCAGCCTGAATCGCCGAACTCGCCGCGGGCGCCGCCCAGAATGCGGTACTGGGTGTTGACGACCTCGATGTCGCGGAAGCCCACATCCACGAAGCGGTAGCGCCCCGCATCGGTGAACACCGGCAGCCCTTCGGCCGGCACATTGGTCAGCCCCGGCAGGCGATTGGGGTTGATGGAGCCGTCCGAGAAGGTCACAGGCCCGAACGGGTTGTAGTAATAGCTCGCCGGCACGGAGATGCCGGTGGCCGTGATGCCGTTGCGCGGCTCGTTCGTGGAGCGCGTCTCGGCGTAATAGACGCCCAGCTCGCCATACAGATGCACGCCATTGTCGAGGTCGTGATTGAAGAAGCCGAAGGCGTTGAACCGGTCGCGATCTGAAATGATCGACCGCTCATACGCGCCGTCATAGCGCAGGTCGCGGTCCTGGCTGCCGTCGTCAATGCACAGGCCCGGCGTGGACAGGCTGTCGGCCCGGCATCCGGGGAAGCTGTCAGGCTGGAAGTGGAAAACGCCCGAAGTCGTGGTCAGGATATTGCCGTTCTGGCGCACCCGGGTCGAGGATGTGGTGTTCAGCGTCCACTGGCCCCAGGGGGTCTGGGTGGCGCGATTGTCGAAGGACACGTCGCCTTCAAAGCTGGTGCCCACCAGGAAGCGGCGCAGATCCTCGCTCGACGCGCGATCCACCTCATTGGCGAACAGGCCGTCACGGCGTGAATATTCCACGGCCAGCGAGGCGTTGGTGCGACCGTCATTGAAGTCCTGACCCGCCTTGATGGTGAGGGTCTGCTCATTCAGGCCATTGCCCGTGGCGTAGAGATGTCGCGCACGAACATCAAAGCCCACGAAATCATCGTCCAGGATGGTGTTGAACACGCCTGCGACGGCGTCGGTGCCATAGATGGCGGAGGCGCCGTCATTGAGCACCTCGACGCGGGCGATGCCGGCGACGGGCAGGGAGTTCACATTGGTGGTGGTCACCGGGGTCGACAGCTCGGCCTGGGTCGAGGGGTGGTTGACCACGCGGCGGCCGTTCAGCAGCACCAGGGTGCCGCTCGATCCGATGGAGCGCAGGTTGATCGAAGCGACGTCGCCGCGCGCATTGTTGTTGGTGGTGTTGTTGTCGGTGCGGAACTGCACGCCGCCCTGGGCCGGCAGCGAGCGGATCAGGTCTTCCCCGTCCACGCCGCCGATCGTGGCGAGATCATCCTGCGTGACAATGGTGACCGGCAGCGCCTGATTGATGCGGGCGCCCTGGATATTGGTGCCGGTGACGATGATCACGTCTTCCGAAGCCGGCGGCGCGGCTTCTGGGGTTTGCTGCGTCGTTTCAACCGCTTGCGCGAATGCGGCCTCACCCAGCGCCAGTGCGCCAAGGGCGATTCCGGAACGCAGAATCATCTTGAGTGTCATTTGTCCCTCCCATGCGTGTTGTTTTCATAACGAGAGCAACGCTTCTGGACACTGTCAACGAAAATTATACACTCGGTTCAAATTCCGTACGGACTGCCGACTGTAAATTGTCAGCCGTGGCGCCGAAGCTACTATCATCACCCGCAACACACGGGCGGAGACGAAGGGGACCCCGACGATGACCGTACTCAGACCGGACTTCCCCGATCACGGCTCGCCCTTTTCCCGCCGCCAGGAGCGCGATCTGAAGACCGCCGCCATCCGGTCCGCCGCCTCGCGCCGCTTCAACGCCCAGGGGGTTCTGGGCGCGCGACTGGAAGACATCGCCGCCGATCTCGGCCTCACCAAGACCAGCATCGCGTATTATTACGCGTCCAAGGAGGAGCTGGCGGAAGCGGCGTTCCTGTCTTCCGTGGAGTTCCTGATCGAGGCGGTGAGCCGCGCCGAGGCGGCCAATGACGCGCCGGGCCTCAAGGTGCTGGCGCTGTTTCAGGCCTATGGCGAACAGCTGAGCGAGGCGATTGAAGGCCAGCGGCCCTTCCCGGCCCGCCTACAGGAACTCGACACCCTGTCTGAAGAGGTCCAGACCCGCATCACCGGACAGCTCTCCGAAGCCGTCAACCGCGTCAACGCGATGACCTGCGACTGGCTTGAAGAAGCGGGACTCAGCGCGCGGCGGGCCGAACCTGTCACCTATTGCCTGTTCGGCTTGCTGGACTGGCTCACGGTCCGCGCCGGCGAGGAAACCGCTGCACAATTCTTCGATTCCGCCAACGTCCTGCGCGACATTCTCCGACAAGGCCTGACCGAGGCGGGGCCCGTCTCCAACGAGATCGCCCCGCAATTTGTCTCCAATGACGAGCTGCCGCAGATCTTTGATCGCGAAGCGCGCAATCGCATGAAGCGGGACGCCTTTCTCAAGGCCGGAATCCGGTTCTTCAACCTGTATGGTTTTGAAGGCGTCTCCCTGGCCGAGGTGGCGGGATCCCTGGGCGTGACGCGGGGCGCATTCTACTATCACATCCCGGACAAGGAGAGCTTCCTGGACCAGTGCCTGGAGCACTCACTGCAGATGGTGGAAACCACGCTCGACGCCGCTGCGGACAGTCTGGACGGGCTGGCCTTCCTGCGTCGCGCCGCCTTTGACCTCATCTACATGCAGGCCAGCGGAATCTCGCCGATCATCCGGCTGGAACTGATGGCGGCCCTGCCGGCCGCCCGCCGCAACCGGCATCAGGCGCGCCTGCGCAATATCACCCGTCGCCTGGGCGACAGCCATGACGCGGCGGTCAGCGCCGGCGAAGCCCGGCCCCATGAGGCCTCGATCGTGGAATCCATCCTGACCGGGGTGATGTTCATCAATAGCGGCTACACCCTCGCCGCCAGCAGCACGATGAATGACTGGCGCATGTCCCAGAATCCCCAGTCCGCGACCAATGATTTCCTGTACGTCCTGTTGTACGGGCTGGCGGCGCGCCCATGAGCACAAGACTGACGCTTCTGCTGTGCATCCTCGTCGCCGCCTGCTCGGCGCCGGCACCCGATGCGGCACCGACCGGGTCCGAGAGCGAGACCGGAGCCGCCTCGTCAACCTCCGGCCCCTCCGAGGCCGAACGCACGCGCTTTGATCCGCAAAGCCCGACCCTCTCCGCCAATCGTGAGATCGAGGCGGTCTTCTCGACCCAGGCTCTCAACGCCCAGGTCCTGCGCCTTGAGGCCGCCCTGGCCCGCGCACAGGCGCAGGAAGGCGTCATTCCGCAATCCGCTGCGGACGCGATCACGGCCGCCGCCATTCCGGACAACATTCCCCAGGACGCGCTCGACGCCGAATACGATGTGGTGCGCCACCGCATGGTCGCGCTGCTCAACGTCCTGCGCCGCTCACTCGATGAAGACAGCGCCAATTACCTGCACTATGGCGCGACGACCGTGGACCTGTATGACAGCGCCGCCATGTTGCAGATGCGCGAGGCGGTCCTGGCGCTGATCGGGGATTTGCGGGTGATCGAGCTGCAGCTCATCGAGCTGGCCGAGCGCTACAAGTCCACGCCGATGATCGGCCGCACGCTGGGCCAGCACGCCCTGCCCCTGACGTATGGCAAGTCCGTCAGCGGCTATATCGGCGAGAACCGCCGCCATATCGACCGGCTGGCGGACCTCCTGGACCGGATCGACCGGTCCATCATCATGAAGGGTGCAGTGGGCAGCTATCTGGGGCTGGGTCCCGAAGGCCAGCGCGTCGAGGCGCGGATGGCGCAGGAGCTGGGCCTGCCCGCCCCCTATCCCGATGACTGGCACGCCAGCCGGGACGTGTTCGCCGAGTTCGCGCTGGTCCAGTCCATGATGGCGCACACCTGGGCCCGGTTCGGGCAGGAGGTCTTCCTGCTCCAGATGACCGATATCGGCGCGGTGGTCGAGGAACGCCCCGGCGGCGCCGTCGGCTCCAGCACCATGCCGCACAAGGTCAATCCGTCGCTCTCTGAAGCGCTGATCCAGCATGGCCGGGTCATCCCGCGCCTTGCCGAGATCGTGCAGGACGACATGATCAACTTCTTCGAGCGCGACAACACCTCCCGCCCCAACAGGGCCGTTGGGGATGTCGCCATCGCGACCGAAGACATGCTGGGCGATGCGAGCCGTCTGATCTCGCGCCTGCGGGTCAACGAGGCGCGCATGGCCGAGACGCTGGAGCTGAGCGAAGGCTGGATCCTGACCCAGCGCATCGTCTTCGCCATTCAGGATGATCTGGGCCGGGAGGGCGCCGAGCACCGCCTGCGCGATCTCGCAGCCGACGCCAGTGAAACCGGCGTGAGTTTGCGCGAAGCCCTTGAGAGCGATCCTGACCTCCTCGCCCTTTTCGCGCCCGGGGAGCTGGACGCGCTTCTCAACCCGCGCACCTATCTCGGTCTCGACGCCGCGCTTGTCGACGCCGTCATCGCTCAGGCCCGCGCCGCCAGAGAGACCGACCCGGTCCGAACGGAGACCCCATGACCTCATCCGCTCTCGTGCGCTTTGTTGCGCTTGGCGTCGCGCTGATCCTGCCGGCTTGCGCCACGCAGACGCCCTTGGCGCCCCAGTCTGTCTCCACGTGTGAAACGGGCGCGACACGCCTGACCCAGGACTTCTCCACCGCGCCCGATTACGCCTGTGAACGCGCGGGCGAAGCGGCCTTTGCACTCACGGTGACGCCCGAAGATCCCGACATCAATCCCAGCCCCTGGTATGCGTTCGACCTGCATGCGGAAGCCATGAGCGCGGCGCAAGTCGCGCTGGAGTACCCCGAGTACCGCCATCGCTATCATCCGCGCATCGAGCTGGAAGGCGGTCACTGGGCCGCCCTGCCGGAAGACGCCATATCCGTGTCCGAAGACGGCCGGCGTGCGGTGCTGGCGCTCGAGATCGCGCCCGGCGCCACCCGGATCGCCGCCCAGGAAGTCATCACGCTGGAAGAGCGCGCCCTCTGGCGCGCCGATTTCGGCGACCGCACCGGCATGACGCGCAACGTCATCGGCGAGAGCCGCGAAGGTCGCGTCATCGAAGCCCTGACCCGGCAAGCAGCCGTGTCTGGTGCGCCGCTCATCATCATTCTTGGCGGTCAGCATCCGCCGGAAGTGCCGGGCGTTCTGGGTCTTCGTGCGTTTCTGGACGCCCTGTTCGGAGAGCAGACCGACCTCTCCGTCCTTGACCGATATCAATGGCTGATCATTCCCGATCTCAATCCGGACGGGGTCGAGCATGGTCATTGGCGGCACAATACCGGCGGACTGGATCTGAACCGCGACTGGGGCCCCTTCACCCAGCCCGAAACCCGCGCCGCCTTCGCCGCCATCGAGGCGCAGATCGCGCAGGGACATGCGCCCTACCTGCTTCTGGACTTTCACGCGACCCGTCGTGACGTGCTCTACACCCCGCCGGACGCAGCCGAACTGACGCCGTTTGCGTTCAGCGAGGACTGGATCGCCCTGATCGACGCGGCCTGGCCCGGTGACGAGCCGGCCTTTGACCGAGGCCCCAGCCACAATGTGGGCATGCCCACCTCCAAGACCTGGTTTGCGGACACCTACGCCGCGCCCGGCGTCACCGTGGAGTATGGCGATGACACCGATCGCGACCGCATCACCGCCCTGTCGCGGACCGCGGCGCGGGCCCTGGTGCGTTATCTTGGCGTGGCGCAGGCCGACTGAGCCGCCCGTCAGTCGCCCTCTCCTCGTCCCGATGCGGGTTACGCCCTAGATCCTGTGCGCGACGCAAGGAGGATGAGGGCGCATGAGTCCGGAACAGATCAGCGAAGTCATCGCGCTCGCCTGGGCTGACGATGTGAGCTTTGAGGCGATAAAAGCAGAGACCGGGCTCAGCGAGCCGGAAGTCATTGCGATCATGCGCAGCTCGCTGAAGCCATCAAGCTTCAGGCTCTGGCGCCAGCGCGTGTCCGGACGGGTCAGCAAGCATGCCAGGATCAAGGCCATGCGGGACAATGCCCCTAGACCCTGATTGTGCCCTTGTCGGCCTGGAGGATCAGCTTGCGATAGTCATTGAGGTCGCCGTCATAGCGGGTGGCGCGACCGTTATTGACCAGCCAGAGCTGATCCGCCGTGCCTTCGGCCAGATAGACATCGTGGGTGATGAGGATCACCGCGCCCTTATAGTCGTTGAGCGCGTAGATCAGCGCTTCGCGGCTGTCGATATCCAGGTGCGAGGTCGGTTCGTCGAGGATCAGCACATGGGGCTTTTCCATCGCCATCAGGCCGAGCAGCAAGCGCACTTTCTCGCCGCCTGACAGCTTCTCGATCTTTGTGCCGACCTTCTCATGGGGAAAGCCCATGGCGGCGGCGGCGGCGCGCTGCTTGGATTCCGGCGATCCCTGGGGCAATGCGTCCTGAACGTGCTGCAGCACGGTTTCGCCTTCGCGCAGCTCGTCCATCTGGTCTTGCGAGAAATACCCGATCCGCAGCGAGCGCGGCGCGGTGCGGTCGCCCGCAATCAGCGGCAGGCGCTCTGCGATGGATTTGACGAGCGTGGTCTTGCCCTGACCATTGGCGCCGACAATGGCGATGCGATCCTCGGGATCAAGGCGCAGATCGACGCCCTTGAGGATTACCGCATCCTCGCCATACCCCACCTTGGCGTCGCGCAATTGCAGAAGCGGCGGCGACAGCGTGTCGGCCGAGCTGGGGAAGGAAAACGGGGTCGTGCGCTCGGCGATGGGGATGGTGATTTCCTGCATCTTCTCGAGCCGCTTGACCCGCGACTGGGCCTGGCTGGCCTTGGAGGCCTTGGCGCCGAAGCGGTCGATGAAGGCCTGCAGGTGCGCGCGATCGGCTTCCTGCTTGGCGCGCTGGCTTTCAAGGAGCGCAGTCTTGGCGGCGCGCAGCTTCAGCCAGGCGTCATAACCGCCCGGCGAGATCGACAGCTGCTGGTGTTCGAGCGCCAGCGTATGGGTGACGCAGCGATTGAGCATTTCCCGGTCGTGGCTGACGATCAGCACGGTGTGGGGGTATTTCTTCAGATAGCTCTCAAGCCAGGCCGCGCCCTCAAGGTCGAGATAGTTGGTCGGCTCGTCGAGCAGCAGAAGATCAGGTTCCGAGAACAGGACGCCCGCAATCGCGGCGCGCATGCGCCAGCCGCCGGAGAACTCTTTCGTCGGTCGATAGAGATCGGCGTCGCTGAACCCCAGACCCATCAGGACTTCCGCCGCCCGCGATTCCGCAGACCAGGCATCAATGTCTGCCAGCCGCATATGGATCTCACCGATCCGGTCGGGGTCGGTCGCGGTCTCCGCCTCCTGCATCAGGGCATGGCGTTCGGCATCGGTGGCCAGCACCACATCGAGAATGGTGTCGTCAGAGGCTTCCACCTCCTGAGCCACCCAGCCCATGCGCGCGCCCTTGATCAAACGGATCGGGGAGTCCGGCGACGGCTGGTCGATCTCTTCCCGGATCAGCCGCAGAAGCGTGGACTTGCCCGTGCCGTTGCGCCCCACCAGACCGACCTTCCAGCCGCTGGAGATTTGCGCCGAGGCGTTTTCAAACAGCGAGCGGGCGCCGATGCGGTAGTCGAGATTTGAGATCGTAAGCATGGGGGCGGTGTAACCGTCACAGCGCCAGACGCAATGAAAACACGCTGCACCTGCAGCATTCGGCCCTCATTCAACAGACGCCTTCATTGTCACAAATTCGTTGCAAACCATGGACAAGCGCCAAAATGTATATACGCTGCATAGACATTGCATAGCAGATCGGGACCGGAGTGCGCTCATGGCGGACGAGAAGAAGGCCAAGAAGAAAAAGGACAGCCAGCTTGTCATCCGCCTGAACAAGGCTCAGCGCGACCAGTTCGTTCAGCTATGCGATGAGCTGGATACCAGCGCCGCCCGGGAGCTGCGCCTCTTCATCAAGGGCTTCATCGCCCGGCACAAGCCTGAAGAGTCCGCCTGATCCCAAAAGACGCGCCTCACCTAAAAAGGAGACCCGACATGGCGTCGAAGAAAGTCAAAGACCTGAAAAAAGAGATCAAAGCGCGCAAGCAAAAGATCGAAAAGCAGGAAACCAAGCTGAAAAAGGCGAAAAAAGCGCTCAAGAAAGCCGCTTGACGCCAGGCCCAGCCTGACGAAAAAGCCCGCCGGTTCATCCGGCGGGCTTTTTGCTGACAGAAGGCGCCTGCCCCCTCGGCGTCAATAGCCGCCGAATGAGCCTGCCGGACCGGGGAAGACCACCGGGCTTTCAGAGCCATCGGGCGCCACCGACGAGACGCCGAAATAGTAATTGTCGATCACGACATTCTCGAGCGTGAACCCGGTCACATCGCCGACATAGCGGCTGTGGGTCCATTGCGGCGCGTCTGTGAGACGCCAGTAGACGCGATAGCCCATCAGGTTCGCCGCCGGCTCGCCTTCAGGACGCGCCCAGCTCAGCGTCGTGGATGGCCGGACTGCGCCGGAGATCGTGACATCGGCCGGGAAGGGCGGCGCCCCGGCCAGTTGCGCCAGCGTGGCGATGTTCAGGGCGGTCAGCTTGGCGGCGTAGTCAAAGTCGACGGCTTCGAGCACATCGCCATATTCGATGCCGTCCTCGACCCGGATATCCTGATGCTGGCGGTTGTAATCCTCATGGGTCTCCATGATCCGCACGCCCGGCATGCCCGCCTCGTTGAAGGGGCGGTGATGCCCGCCGCGGCCAAACCGGTCGAGGCGATAGACCATCATCACATCCAGATTGGGCACATACTGATCCGCCGTGCGGTCAATGAAGCGCGCCAGATTGCGTGAGGGAGAATCCACCTCGCCCCCGGTGAAGCGGCGGATGCGCGCCTCTTCGGGGGTCTCGGTCGCCCGCGTGCCCTCTGAGAAGACGCGCGCCGTGGCGTTGTCGACCACGCCGTCAATGCCGGCGCTGTTGCCGATCATGTCGTTATTGATGACCGCCTTGATCCGCCAGCCCTGTTCCAGCGCGTAATCCGCCACGATGCGGCCGCCGAACAGACCCTGCTCCTCGCCCGCCAGCGCCGCGTAGATGATCGAACCGGCGAACTCGTCCTGACTGAGGACCCGGGCGGCTTCCAGCACGCCCGCGACGCCCGAGGCGTTGTCATTGGCGCCCGGCGCATCAATCTCGGCGTTCATGACGTCCGACGCCCGGCTGTCGATATCGCCGGACATCACCACCATGCGGTCGGGATCCGTGGTTCCGCGCTGGATCGCGATCACCGAAACCACGTCGACCGGATCGGGAATGCGCCGCTCGCCGCTGATGGTCTCGGAGACATACATGACCTCAAGGCAGCCGCCGCATTCTGCGGAAATGCGCTCGAACTCATCATGGATCCAGCGCCGCGCCGCGCCGATGCCGCGGGTCTCGCTCTCGGTTTCAGACGCGGTGTGGCGCGTGCCGAAGCTGACCAACGTGGTGATGTCGTCCTCGATCCGGTCTGCGGACACCGCCGCGACATGATCATGCACATCGAGAACCTCTGAGGGCGGCGCAACCTGCGCGCCCGCGGCCCCGGTCAGGCCGGCGGCCATGACCATGCTGACAAAAATCCGCATACTGAAAACTCCCCTTCTCCGGTCCGTTCGGACTCAGTTCGGCTGCAAGCTAGACCGCACGGGACCGCGCGCCAAGGCGCGGCGTGAACTGCGTCACCCGTCCTGACCTGTCGGAGCCGCCAGGGCGAGATTGAGTTCGATGACGGCGAGCGCCAGATCGGCCTGGGTGTCGACGAGAGCCTCCCGGTTGCCGATCAGGGTGCGCTGGGCGTCCAGGACGTCAATGAAGCTGGCCAGGCCCTCACGATAGAGCGCGTTGAGCTGGTCATAGGCGCGTTCGCCTTCGGCCACGGCGACGCCAAGGTCGTCCAGGCGGTCCTGAACGCTCTCAATCGCCACAAGACCGGTCTCGACCTCCTCCAGAGCGCCCAGCACCACAGTCTGATAAGCCAGCGCCGCTTCCGCCGCCTGCGCCTCGGCCGCGGTCAGTTCAGCCTCGCGGCGCCCGAAATCGAGCAGCGGGATGTCCAGCACGGCTCCGAGACTGGCCGTCAGACCATCCGACAGCCCATCCTCCAGATCCGTGCTGACCGAGCCGGGGAGCCTGAGAGACGGATATAGCTCGGCCGCCTGAACGCCCACATCCGCCGTCGCAGCGATCAGGCGCGCTTCCGCAGCCCGCAGATCGGGCCGGCGCTGGATCAGCTGGGCGGGCTCGCCGATCTCGATCTCGGCCACATAGCCCAATTGCAGGGCGTCGCTGTCTCGCGCGCCGGCGTCTTCCAGCAGAGCGATCGGCGCGCCGGGTGTCCGGCCCAGCAAGACTGCGAGCGCGTTCAGGGCCCGGGTCTGCTGCAGCTCGAGGGCGCCGCGCTGCGCCCGCGTGCGGGCCAGGTCCGCCGCCGCCCGGCGCACATCGAGGTCGGCGGACAAGCCCGCCTCGGCGCGTCTTTGAACAATGTCGAGCGTGCGCTGTTGCAAATCGAGCGAGGCGTCCAGCAAGGCGAGCCGCGCCCGCGCCCGACGCAACTGCACGTACAAGGTGGCAGCAGAGGCGGCTGTCAGACGCCGCACATCCTCGACCTCATAGGCGCTCGCCAGCACACGGGCCTGCGCACGGTCTTCCAGACGACGCAAGCGGCCATTGATATCAAGAATCTGACCAAAGGAGAGCGAGGCCGTTCCCGTATCCCCGCCCGAGCTTCGAGCCGTATAGGACACGCCCGCGTCCAGATCGGGCAGGAAGTCCGAGCGGGCCGCGCCCAGAAGCGCTTCGGCGGCGATCAGCCGCTGAGCGGCCTGGGCAATGTCAAGATTGTCGGCCAGCGCCTCGTTCACCACCGCCGCCAGGGTTGGATCCTCGAAACCCGACCACCAGGCCTCGCCCGCCAGATCATCGGCGTCCTGTTCGAGGGGGCGGGAAAACTGCTCAGGCTCAGGCGTGATGGGTCGAACATAGTCCGGCCCCGCCATGCAGCCGCTCACGGTCAGCGCGGCGGCGACCATCAGAAGACCGGTCCAGCCCCTCATTGCGCCGGCCCATTTTCGCGCAGCACGATGGCGTCTGCGGCTTCCAGCTCCGAGGCCAGGCGCTCCTCGGCTGCAGCGCGAGGCGTGCCGAACCGCGCCAGACCCAAATAGACCACGGGCGTCAGGAACAGGGTGAAGGCCGCAGACAGGCCCAGACCGCCAAAGACGGTCCATCCGATGGAAATGCGGGCCTGGGCGCCGGCGCCCGTCGCCAGGATCAGCGGCAAGGCCCCCAGGACCGTGGAGATCAGGGTCATGGCGATGGGACGCAGGCGGATGATGGCGGCTTCCTCGATCGCCTCGCGCACGGACTTGCCCTCCGCGCGCAGCTGGTCGGCGAACTCGACCACCAGGATGCCGTTCTTCGCCATCAGGCCAATCAGCATGACGAGGCCGATCTGGGAAAAGATGTTCAGCGAGGTGCCCGTCAGGAACAAGGCGTACACCGCCGCCGCCAGGGCGAAGGGCACCGTCAGCATGACAACCAGCGGCCCGGTGAGGCTCTCGAACTGCGCCGCCAGAACCAGGAAGACGATCACCAGCGCGAACACATAAGTCAGTATGAGGTCCCGCGTCGCCTGGTTCAGCGTTTCGGCTTCGCCTTCAAACAAGAGTTCGATATCGTCGGGCAGCGTGTCGGCGGCGAGCCGACGCATCTCGTCTGCAGCCTCGGCGATGGTGAACCCGTCCAGGATATCGGCTTCAAGCTCGATCGCCCGACGCTGTTCGGTGCGATCCAGCTCCGCAGCAACGCCCTGCTCGATGATGGTGGTCAGGGCCGAAAGCGGGATGAGCTCGCCCGAATTGGCGCGCACATACAGGTTGCGCAGGTCGGCGGGGTCGCGCACCGCGCCGGTCTCGCTTTCCAGCACGATCGGGATCGCGCGGTCATTCACATTGAGATCCACCAGGTTCTCGCCATCCACCATGGCGCGCAAGGTGACCGCAAGCTGGTCCAGGGGCACCCCGAGATCGGCGGCGCGACGACGGTCAATCTGGATGGACAATTGCGGCTGGGTCGGCTCATAGCTGATCTCGGGATTGTCGAGAATGTCCGACTCCTGATCCAGACGATCCGCCAGCGTCCGCGCCGCCTCGAAGATGGACGGGTAATCACCGCCCGTGAGAGCGACCTCGATGCCGCTGCGCTGCCCGCCGCCGCCAAAGCTCAATCCGCCCCGCCCGAAGGCGCTCGCGCGCACGCCCGGAATGTCAGACAGCGACGCACTGATTTCGGCGGCGATCTGTGACTGGGTGCGGTCCCGCTCGGTATAGGGCGCCAACGGCGCCGTGATAAAAATCCGGTTCGGGTCCCAGCGCCCCACGACGGTCAGAAGCGACTCGATCTCGCCGCGGTCGATATAGGGTTGCAGGATGGCTTCAATCCGGTCCGCCTGCCGGTCCATATACTCCAGACCGACGCCATCGGGCCCGCCGGCCCAGACATAGACAACGCCGCGATCCTCCTCCGGCGTGAGCTCCCGATCGAGCGCCATGCCAGCGAAGACAGCCCCACCGGCCGCCAGAACACAGATGCCGGCCGTCACCCAGGGATGATTGAGCGCTTGCCGGATCAGCGCGGCGTAACTGCGCGCAAGCACGCCGCCCGTGCGCTGGATCGGCCCCTTCGCGTCATCGCCCGAAGTCAGGTCAAGGCGCGCGGCGAAGGCCGGCACCACCGTGAGCGCCACGAAGGAGGAGATGACCACGGCGAGCGCCAGCAGGAAGCCGAATTCACGGAACAGCCGGCCGGCGGTGGACGGCAGGAAGGAAATCGGCACGAACACGGCGACGAGGACGGCGGTGGTCGCGACAACGGCGAAGAAGACCTGACGCGACCCGATCACCGCCGCCGCCCGGCGCCCGACCCCTTTGGATTGCAGACGATGGATGTTTTCCAGCACGACAATGGCGTCGTCCACGATGAGCCCGGTCGCCAGCACCAGCGCCAGCAAGGTCAGAATGTTGATCGAGAACCCGAACAGCCACAGCCCCGCAACGGCGCCGATCAGCGCGGCGGGAATGGCGGCTGACGGGATCAGCGTTGCCCGGAACTTGCCCAGGAACAACCAGATCACCCCGACGACGATCAGGACCGTGACCGTCAGGGTGAGCAGCACCTCCTGAACCGACTGCCGGATGAACTCGGCTTCATCGGAGGTGACGGTGATTTCCAGATCCTCGAAGCGCTCATTGAGCTGCGCCACGCGCTCCTGAACGGCGTCGGATATGTTGATCGTATTGGAGCGGGCCTGCCGGATGACGCCGATCCCGATCACCTCCCGGCCGTCCAGCCGGGTGAAGCTTGTGGCGTCCGCAGGGGCGAAGAACGCTTCCGCCACATCCCCGACCCGGGTCTGATCCTGAATGATCACCGCCTTCACCCGCTCGGGGGTCGCCGCCGTGGCTTCGGCGCGGACAATGAGCTGCTGATCCGTGGAGCGGAAGCTGCCGACCGGCACGTCAAACGGGGCTTGCCGCAGCGCATCCGCCACATCCCCCACCGTCAGGCCGAACCGGCTCAACCGGATGGGATCGATGACAACGCGCAGTTGCTGCGCCCTCTCGCCGGACAGGTTGACCGTCGCCACGCCGTCAATCGCGGTCAGCTCGGGCACAATGTCGTTCTCGATCCGCCGTGTGAGCTCCTGCTGGTCATAGACGTCACTGACCACGGCCAGGCTGACAATCGCTTCCGCATCGTCATCCGCCTTGACCACGCTGACCTGTTCCACCCGGTCGGGCAGACGTCGACTGACCTGACTGACCGCTTCGCGCAGATCAGAGGCGGCATTGTCGAGATCGACCCCGGGATTGAACTCGACCCGAATCCGGGCGCTGTTCTCTTCACTCGAGGACCGGATCTCCCGTACGCCGCTGACGCGCGCCGCAGCGCCTTCAAGAACGCTTGTCACTTCCGCGTCGACGGTTTCCGGCGCCGCGCCCGGCAGGACCGCGCGCACCGTGGCGATCGGGCGATCCACATCGGGCAGTTCTCGCACTTCCACCGCCATGAGGGCCGCCAGACCCGCAATGACCACAAGCAGGTTGAGCACCACCGCAAGAATGGGGCGCTTGACGGCGAGCGCTGGAAGATCGGATCCGGGGGGCGTCATTGCGCATCCGCCTCCTGGATGACATCCGCGCCCGGCCAGGACGCGACTGGGGCGTCCATCCGGGCCTCACGCGTTTCAATCACATCGACCAGCGCGCCTTCCCGCATGCGCTGGACCCCCTCGGCCACGACCAGATCGCCGTCGCCAAGAGCGCCATTAACCAGAACCGTGCCCTGACGGCGCTGGATCAGCGTGATGGGTATGAGGGCGGCGCGCCCCTCGCGGACCACCCAGACATAGGCGCCGTCGCTGCCCCAGCTGATGGCGGCCTCGGGGACGACCGGCCACAGGTCCGACAAGAGCTCGAACCGGACCGAAAAGCTCATGCCGGGGCGCAGGCGGTCATCCTGATTGTCAAGCCGCGCCCGGACCGTGAAGGTCCGCGAAACGGGATCGATGCGGCTGTCCACATTGATGACCTCGGCGTCATAGGCGCGATCCGCCCCGGCGAAGGGCTGGGCGGTGACGATATCGCCGACCGCAATCCGGCCGAACACCTGCTCGGGCGGATTGAAATCGACGTAGAGCGAGGAGCGGTCATCGAGTTCGGTGATGACGGTTGTCGGGGTGATGCGGGCGCCGGGATCAATATTGGTCAGGCCCACAAATCCGCTGAACGGGGCCCTCACGATGCGGTGGGCCAGGGCGACCTCGGCCTGCTCCACCTCGATCTGCGCCGCCTCGAGCACGGTGACCGCTTCATCGATCTGGCTGTCGGACACCGCGCCCGTATCCTCAATGCGGCGATAGCGCGCCAGCAACTGCTCCGCCTCGCGTACGGCCACCTGCGCCAGCCGCAGATCAAGGCGCTCCTCGTCCGCTTCCAGACGGATCAGCACCTCGCCTTCCTCCACGCGGTCGCCCGCGCTGAAATTCACGCTTTCAACGGCGCCCGCCGCCTCGGGGTAGATCGTTGCGCTCGCCATGGCCCGGGCCGTACCCAGCGCCTCGATCCGTTCCGCCTCTCGCTCCAAAACGACCTGCTGGGCGATCACGCCCACACGTCTTTCCTCTCCGCCGGCCTCAGGGCGCGACGGGGAAGCGGTGTCATCAGAGCATGCGGAAACGACGCATGCTGCGAGCGCAAGCGGGTACAGAAACTGCTTCATGACACCTCCCTACGTGTCCGGGCGGAAGCTGGATCACGGATGTGCGCGAAAAGATGCGCCCGCGCCGGAAGCCGGAGCGCTGCAAGCGCCACGGCCCGTCGCCTCGTATTGTTCCAACCGGCAAGTTCCATTACCGCTCAGGGTCCAGAGCCCCAGCCGCAACCGCGTGGACGCCATGACCCAAGCCGACCCAGATCTTTCAGCCCTCTTGCCGGCCTGCGAGCGCGAGGCTCGCAAACAGATCGGCCAGGGGCGGGTTGCGAACTACATCCCGGCGCTGGCGCGCATCAATCCAAACCAGTTCGGCATGGCGGTCTGCGGCGTGGATGGACGCGAATATGTGATCGGGGACAGCGATGCGCCCTTCTCCATCCAGAGCATTTCCAAGGTTTTCACTCTGGCCCTCGCCCTGCAATCGCCGGGTGCGCCGGGCGTCTGGCAGCGGGTCGGACGCGAACCGTCGGGCAATGCCTTCAATTCTCTCGTCCAGCTGGAATCCGAACAAGGCCTGCCGCGCAACCCGTTCATCAATGCCGGCGCCATCGTCATCACCGACGTCATCACCACCCACTTCGTAAGCCCGGTTCTCCAGATCCTCGGCCTGGTCCGGCGCTACGCCGATTGCGAGGACATCTATATCGACGAGGAAGTCGCCCGGTCTGAAGAGGAGAGCGGCCATCGCAACGCCGCCATCGCCCATCTGCTCAAGAGTCAAGGCAATCTCAATGCAGGCGTGGATGACGTGCTCGCGGCCTATTACCGGCAATGCTCCATCGCGATGACCTGTCGGGACGTGGCGCGCGCCTTCCTGCCGCTCGCCGCTGCCGGGCGCCATCCGCTGACCGACGAAACCCTGATGCCTGCGCTCAGGGCGAAGCGGATCAATTCCCTGCTCCTGACCTGCGGTCTTTATGACGGCGTCGGCAATTTCGCCTACCGGGTCGGCATCCCGGCGAAATCCGGTGTCGGCGGCGGCATCGCCGCCGTCATTCCCGGCCATTTCTCGATCTGCGTCTGGTCGCCCGAACTGGATGAGCTGGGCAATTCGCTTGCAGGCACTCGCGCGCTCGAAGTGTTCTCACGCGAGACCAACCTGTCCGTCTTTTGAGGCCGTCAGCCTGCGTCAGACATAGATCGCGGTCAGCTCGGCCAGATCCTTTGAGGACTGGCGCGCGGACATGAGTGCGGTCTCCACTTCACGCAACGAGTCATGGCTGGCCTCGGACTGGACGTCCTTCAGGCTCAGCTCGAGCCGGTGGTTCAGGGCGACAATCTCTCTGGGCGGCGTGTATTCGCGCATGGGCAGCAGGCCTATGGTCTTGAGCAAGCGATAGAGCTCGGCGTTTTCAACCCCATGCCGGGGACGCGCCTGCGCTCCCAGCCGCGACAGCCAGTATGCGTCCCGCGGAGACCAGACGCGTCCGGTTGCAGGACGGGCGGATGCGGTCTGCGCGGACCGGCCCGGATTGATCAGCTCCGGCAGCGCCCGGGCGCCGGGATGGGCTTCCGCCCAGTCTGAAACCGCCGAAGCGCTGTCGAGTGCGCGCGCAGTGAACTCCTGGGCGATCTGGCGCATGAGCTGCATGAAAGATGACGGGCACGAACTCGCCTTGCGATGCGGGCCCTGAGCCAACCCGTCCAGCGCGGCCAGGCGCATGCGCCACGCCTCAAGGCGGGGGAACGGCTCCAGAAGCTCCGATCCGGACCGGGCGTTGGCGAGCACCTGCAAAGCGCCCGCCACACTGAATTCGGCCATGGCCGGGCGCGCTCCAAACAGGTAGGCGCTATCGCCCAGAGCCGTGTCCAGACGCGCCAGAGTTGCGCTCAGGCGTGACTTGACGGTCTCGGCCGACCCTTCGTCGAGGCCTTGCCTCGAGAAATGCTTGCGGATCTGGGCCGCAACCAACCGGGCCCGCCGCCTTGCCGGCTCGGAGGAATTCTCGGCTTCCAGAAACGACGCCAAACTCGCTTCGGCCTGCTCGCTTTCGCAGACCCAGAAGACATATTCCGCCTGACGGGCCAATTCGGAATCCGACCAGGCCTCCAGCAAGTCGCTGGCGAAACGCTGGGCGGGCGTATCGGGCAAGACGCTCCGGGCGGGATGCCGAGCGTTCAGATGGTCAAGCAGAAGCCGCGTATCGGTAAAGGCGGTCTGGTCTGATACGAGGATGACGGGCGTGGCCACGCGCTTGAGCCGGGGCTTGATATAGGACTGCACCACCTCGACGGTCGCCGGTTTCTCCGTCATGGGCAGGTTCGCCCACCGCAGGAAAAGGCGCGCCTTGACCGTGGCGGCGGAAAACGGGGTTCCGATCAGCGTGTACGTCAAATCCATGGCGTGAACCTTCCAGTCAGGACTGGAGATGTAACGACACGTGGCGTGAATCCGTTCCGCGGCGGCTGCCCAGACACCGACAGGGTCGCGCTGCAACACGCTTGATCCGCTTAGCGTCCGCGATGCGCAAACCTCTAACACGCACAGGAAATTCGCGCACAGTGAGGCGCCGGGACGGGTTTGCTTCAATGGAAGGAAACTGGCGGAGGGAAAGAACTCACCCTCTAACTCTCTGATAAGCCATGGCGAGTCGCCCACAACACCCGCCCACTTCCAAGCATTTCCTCGTATGCGCACCATTACGCAGTTCGCAAACGCGAGTGGCCAGCCGCGCTCATGCGGACATTTCACGTAGCCCTGCTCACCATTGCGCAACAATCTGACTGGTTTGTGCAAAGAATAGCGCTCACGAGTGAATCCAGGAGAATCGTGGCGAATTGCTTCGTAACTCTTGGAGGGGGTGGACCTGGTATCCAACCTTCTCTGGACGACCTGCCGTCTGACAGGTCACCCTTCTCCTGGGCGATCCAGCTTCCTTGCAGGCCTACCAGTAGTGCCCAAGGCGATGGAACCGAGGCGGTGTCCCTCCCAGCGGTATTCTTGCGGTCGGGTAGCCGACAAGGGCGGGGATCGGGGTCGTGCGACCCGTGACCAGGGCTCGGAGGCGGCGGATTCGGCTTTCGGTCGGGGGATGCGTCCTGAGCAACGAAGGCTCCGGAATGCGGCGGCCGGGCAGAAGAATCTCCTCCCAGAACCGACCGACCCGACGTTCGAGCTTGACGAGCGCGCGCACGAGGCCGTCCGGGTCGCCGGTCAGCTCTGCGGCGGCGCGGTCGGCATCGTATTCGCGCGTCCGCGACAGGCCGAGCTGGACAAGCGCCATCAGCGTGGGCGCGAAGATCAGGAGCACCACGACCGACCAGGGCACATGGACCATGCCCGCCATCACGAGCGGCAGGTTCAGAAGCAGCAGGAATTGCCCTACCCAGCTGGCCAACGACACCAGCCGCGACATCACATCTGCGAGCCCCATGATCCAGAGGTCGCGATGGGCGATGTGGCCGATCTCGTGCGCGAGGACGCTGGCAAGTTCGCGGCCGTCGAGGATCTCGAACAGCCCGTCGGTGACGCAGATCGTGCTGTCCTCGGGGCTGCCCATGGCAAAGGCGTTCGGCAGCCGGCTCGGGACGCGATACAGCGCCGGGGTGCGCGGCAGGCCGGCGCGGCGCGCGAGCTCGGCAAGTGCTGCGACGAGACCGGGGGCCTCGCGCCCCGTGAGACGCTGGGCGCGATAGGCCGACAGCAGCATCCGCCGCGACAGGTCGGGGGCCAGAAACAGGCCGGCGACCATGCCGAGCGCGACGAGCAGCCCCGTTCCGGGCCCCAGGATCACCGTGACCGAAACCCAGGCGAGCGCCGCCATGAGCCCGAGCAGCAGCGCCGATTGCATGAGATTGAGCAGACGGTGGCGGGCGGAGGCTGCAGTCATCGCGTCTCCTGGCCTCCCGGTTCGCGTCGGTCCTGATCGCGCACGAGCCAATGGACAACGCCGAGCGCAAGCGCCGCGCCCGCGAGTGCGGCAATCTTGGCCGGCTCCGTCTCGCCGAGGTCGAGGATGATGAACTTTCGTGCGATAGCCAGCAGCGCGATCAGCACGATCGTGCGGACCTGAAGGATGCCGAAGCTGCGTTCGGTCGCAACAAGAAGGGAGCGCTTGAACTCAAGGGCAATCACCACGGTGAAGATCATGCCGAAGACCACCTGGAAGGTAGCGAAATCAAGTGTGTCGAATGCCCCCAGGACCAGGCGGCTCATGACTTCACGCATCAGCGCCCAGACCGACGCCACGACAATAACCGCGATGATGGCGCTCAGGACGAAGATGACGATCTGTTCGAACTTCTCGTAGACCGTCATCGCCGACCATTGTTCACGGGTCAGCCCGGATCGCTTCAAGTCTTTCATCATTGCCCCTCGAAAGCCGCCCCGGGGAGACAAGCTGCCCGGGGCTTCACCAGATTACGCGATATCACACGGAGCGGAAGGGAGGCCGCAAACCGGCGATGCCGGATATGGCGAATCAGTCGTTCTTGACCTCGATGCGCTTGACCCTGGCCTGGGCCTCGGGGGTCTGTGGCAGCATGATCGTCAGAACCCCGTTCTTGAAGGATGCCTGCGCCTTTTCGCCATCCACACCGGGAGGGAGCGGAATTGTCCGGTAGATCGCGCCGTAGCTGCGTTCGGAGAGGTAGTAGCCCTTCTTCTCCTCCTGCCGCTCGATGCGCTTCTCGCCCTTCACGGTCAGCATGTCGTCGCTGACCGTCACCTCGATGTCCTTCATCTCCATGCCCGGGAGCTCGATCGAGATTTCGATCGCATTGTCGGTCTCGACCACGTCGGATTTCGCCTCGCCACTGCTCCAGGGCCAGTCGAGATGGCCGATGCGGTTCCAGAAGTTTTCGAACACATGGTTCATTTCGCGCTGGAGCGTCGCGATCGGGTTGTCTTCGCTGCTCTTGGCGTCTGGGGCGCCGTCCTTGCGAGCCCAGGGAATGAGGTCTTTGATCTGCATTATATGGTCTCCTTCGGTTTTCAGGCGCCCTTGACGGCGATCCTCTTCGGCTGTGCTTCAGGGGCTCGGGGGAGCGTCAAAGTGAGGACACCTCCACGCATCTCGGCTTCGATCCGGTCGGGGTCGAAGTCCTCGGACAGCGTGAAGGCACGCTCGAAATCGCCCTCGCCATATTCGGCATAGGCAAGTTCGAGGTTTTCCGGCCGCACCGGGTCAACCTTGCCGCGGATCGTCAACACACGATTTTCGAGCGTGATTTCGACCGTATCGGCGGCGACCCCAGGCATTTCAAGCATCATGGAGACACCCTGATCGGTCTCGACGATATCGGTCAGCGGGTGGTAGATGCGTCCGCCGCCGGTGGTCTCGGGCGAGTCGGTCGGCGTCTTTTCGGCGGCTTGCGTGATGTCGGTGCTCATCGTTCCAGCTCCTCTCAGGCTGCCTTGATCTCGATTTTCTTCGGCTTTTCTTCCTCGGGCCGGGAGATGACGATCCGCAGCACGCCGTTCGTCATCCTCGCCTCGACCTTGTCATCCGAGGCCGCGAACGGCAGGCGGATAGTGCGGGAAAACCTGCCGAAACCGCGTTCGTTGCGGTGCCAGCGCGCACCGTCGGGAACCTCGGGCGCCTTGCGTTCGCCCGAAAGCGTCAGGACGTTGTCCTTAACCGAAATCTCAATGTCGCCCGGTTCGATGCCGGGAAGTTCAGCGGCGATGGCAACGGCCTCAGGGCCTTGCCAGACATTCACCGCCGGGAACGCCGCGCGGGCCGGCGGCCAGAAACCGCGGTCGAGATCGCGCATCATGGAGCGCATCAGCGCAAAGGGATCGCTGCGGCGCAGATATGTCGGGTAGAGCATTACTGGCCTCCTGTTGCTGATCGATGCCCCCGAACCGTCGGCATGGAGGGACCGGGCAACGGTGCCGGCCGGATGTCGGTTCGGAGACCGCCCATCAAGATAGGCGGTTCCATTTATTATGCAAGCATGTATGATGCTTGCATTGCACTTTGGGTAGACCGCAGTCTATCCTGTTTCTCATGCAGACGGAGGAAAGATACCCTTGATCACTTCTGATCTCGCCCTGATCGGGACGACGATCCACCGGGTCGCGCAGCTCATCCAGCAGCGGATCGACCAAGACATCCGCGACAGCGGCCTGACCCGCCTGTCCTGGATGGCGGCGGCGCATGTCGAGGATGCGCCCGGGCTGACCATCGGCGATCTGGCCGACCGACTTGAGGTCGGCCCGGCCACTGCGGGCCAGCTCGTCGATCGCATGGTCCGGGGCGGCTGGGTCGAGCGGTCGCCCTCGCTCGACGACAGGCGGTCGCAGATCGTCACCGCAACGTCGAAGGCCCGGGGGATGCTGGAGGAACTCGCGCCGCGGCAATCGGCGCTCGAACATGAAATCCTGCAGGATCTGTCGGCAGACGAAAGGCGCATCCTGCTGGCGCTGCTCGAGCGGATCAGGGCGCGGCTCGGGCGCCAGTGAAAGGGATAAGCGGCATGGAAAGGAAGACCGAATACAACATCTGGTACTGGGTGGTGGCTTTCATAGCCGTGCTTTTCATCCAGAACCTGATCGCCGGCTGGCAATCCGTCGCACCGATCAGCTACAGCCAGTTCGAGAGCTATCTCGAGGATGGCAGGGTCGCGTCCGTCGCGGTCGGGTCAGACACCATCACCGGCACCTTCACCGACCCCGTCGACGGCAAGAGCCAGTTCGTCACCACGGTCGTGGATCCCGCGATCCTGCAGCGGATCGACCGCTCCGGCGTCGAGATCACGGGCGTTCCTCAGAACACCTTTCTCGGCACGCTGATTTCCTGGGTGGCGCCAGCGCTTGTCTTCTTCGGAATCTGGATGCTGCTGTTCCGTAAGTTCGCCGACAAACAGGGTTTCGGCGGGTTCATGCAGGTCGGCCGCAGCAAGGCCAAGGTTTACATGGAAAAAGAAACCGGCGTCAGCTTCGCCGACGTGGCCGGTGTGGACGAGGCCAAGGCCGAGCTCGAGGAGGTCGTAGAGTTCCTCAGGAACCCCGCCGAATACGGAAAGCTGGGCGCACATATCCCCAAAGGCATATTGCTTGTCGGGCCGCCAGGCACCGGCAAGACGCTTCTAGCGCGCGCAGTGGCAGGCGAGGCCGGCGTGACCTTCTTTTCGATCTCGGGCTCCGAGTTCGTCGAGATGTTCGTGGGCGTCGGTGCCGCGCGGGTGCGCGACCTCTTCGAGCAGGCTCGGAAATCCGCGCCGGCGATCATCTTCATCGACGAGCTGGACGCTCTCGGGCGGGCGCGCTCCTCCGGCCAGATCGCTGGCGGCCACGATGAGCGTGAGCAGACGCTGAACCAGCTTCTGACCGAGCTCGACGGCTTCGACCCTTCGGTGGGCATCGTGCTCCTGGCCGCCACCAACCGACCAGAGATCCTCGACCCCGCGCTGCTGCGTGCGGGACGCTTCGACCGGCAGGTGCTGGTGGATCGGCCGGATAAGAAGGGACGTGTGCAGATTCTCGGCGTTCACATGAAAAAGGTGAAGCTCGCCCCGGACGTCGATGCCGAGAAGGTCGCAGCGCTTACTCCCGGCTTTTCCGGGGCGGACCTCGCCAATCTCGTCAACGAGGCTGCGCTGCTTGCCACGCGCCGCAAGGCCGATGCGGTGACGATGGACGACTTCAACAATGCCGTCGAGCGTCTCATCGCAGGGTTGGAAAAGAAGAACCGCGTTCTGAACCCGCGCGAACGCGAGATCGTGGCGCACCACGAGATGGGGCACGCGCTGGTGGCGATGGCTCTGCCGGGGGTGGACCCGGTGCACAAGGTCTCGATCATACCGCGCGGAATTGGCGCGCTCGGCTACACGATCCAGCGCCCGACCGAGGACCGCTTCCTGATGACGCGGGAGGAACTCGAGAACAAGATCGCCGTGCTGCTGGGCGGGCGCGCGGCCGAGAAGATTGTCTACGACCACCTCTCGACCGGGGCGGCGGACGATCTGGTCAAGGCCACCGATATCGCCCGCGCCATGGTCGCGCGGTACGGGATGGACGAAGACCTCGGGCATGTCAGCTACGACACCGATCGGCCCGGCTTTCTCGGCACCGGCGACCAGTCGTCGTGGCTGAACCGCCGCTACAGCGAGGCCACTGCCGAGCGGATGGACGCGAAGGTGCGCGACATCGTGGATGGCGTGTTCAAGCGCACCGTCTCGCTTCTCGAAGCCAACCGGGCGCTGCTCGAGCAATCGGCGCAGGATCTCCTGCAACGGGAGACACTGGACGAGCCCGATCTGGTGGCAATTGGGTCCAAGGTGAAAAGAACGGAAGCAGTCGCTGCGTGACACCGTCACTGACGCAGATGATCGGTGGACAACCCTGACTGGATAAAGAAACGGAGAGGAAAAATGGCAAACGGAGCTTGCGATATTTGCGGTCGCCCGGCGACGGCGCGCGTGCGCGCCTCGGTGAACGGCAAAGTTCAGAACATGGAGCTGTGCGATCAGCACTACCGCGAAATGGTGCGCCGGTCGGGCCGCAGCGCATCGCCGCTGGAGTCCCTGTTCGGACGACATTCCCTTTTTGACGAATTCTTCGGCGATAGCGGGTTCGGCAGCCTGTTCAGCGACAGCCCGCTGCGGGGTGGTGCACTGGGCGCCACGGGCGCGGGTGAGGACGACGTCGTGGATGCCACCTTCGGGGAGGAAACGCCGCGCCGCGGATCGCGGCGCGGCGGCGGACGCACCATCGCCGATCGGCTGAGCGAACAGGGCAACAAGCTGCTGCAGGATGCAGCACAGAAGGCCGGGGAATTCGGGCG
The DNA here is from genome assembly GCF_002433705.1 of Oceanicaulis sp. UBA6590. Lineage (NCBI taxonomy): Bacteria > Pseudomonadati > Pseudomonadota > Alphaproteobacteria > Maricaulales > Maricaulaceae > Oceanicaulis > Oceanicaulis sp. UBA6590. The sequence continues at coordinate 14,287 of NZ_DJIQ01000001.1, read as the reverse complement.
CAGCGAGGTCGATACCGAACATCTGCTTCTGGCATTGACCTCGTCTGACGTCGTCAAGACGATCCTGGAACAGTTCAAGGTCGATGTGGACGACCTGCGGCGCCAGATCGAGAAGGAAGCGAAGCGTGGAGACGCCAAGACGGAAGGCGAAATCGGCGTAAGCCCTCGCCTGAAGGACGCGCTGAACCGGGCCTTCATCGCCTCGAACGAACTCGGCCATTCCTATGTCGGTCCCGAGCACCTTCTGATCGGACTTGCCGAGGAAGGTGAAGGCCTGGCCGCGGCGATGCTGCGCAAGCTGGGGTTGACGCCGCAGGCGCTGCGTCAGCAGGTGACGAAGGTGGTCGGCAAGGGAGCCGAGGAAGGCCGCGTCGAGACTCCGTCGAACACCCCCGATCTCGACCAGTTCAGCCGTGACCTGACGAAGCTCGCCCGCGAGGGCAAGCTCGATCCCGTCATCGGCCGCGCCCGCGAGATCGAGACGACGATCGAAGTGCTGGCCCGCCGGAAAAAGAACAACCCGGTGCTGATCGGCGAGCCCGGCGTGGGCAAGACCGCCATCGTCGAGGGACTTGCACAACGGATCGTCGCGGGCGAAGTGCCCGAGGCGCTGCGCGACAAGCGGCTGGTCGAGCTCAACATCAACTCGATGGTGGCCGGGTCGAAGTATCGCGGCGAGTTCGAGGAGCGAGTCCAGAAGATCCTCAAGGAGATCACCGAGGAGAAGGACAGCCTGATCCTGTTCATCGACGAGATGCACACCATCGT
>NZ_DJIQ01000001.1:13002-13190 GCF_002433705.1 Oceanicaulis sp. UBA6590 | reverse complement strand
GCCGGCCAGGGCGGTGGCGAAGGTGGTCTCGACATCGCCAACACCTTCAAGCCGGCGCTGGCGCGGGGCGAGCTGAACCTGATCGGCGCGACGACGCTCAACGAGTACCAGAAATACATCGAGAAGGACGCGGCGCTCGAGCGACGGTTCCAGCCGGTTTATGTGGACGAGCCCACGGTCGCACAGAC
>NZ_DJIQ01000001.1:12538-12673 GCF_002433705.1 Oceanicaulis sp. UBA6590 | reverse complement strand
ATCATGATTCTGCGCGGGCTGCGCGACACGCTCGAAAGCCACCACAAGGTGACGATCACCGACGAGGCGATCATCGCCGCCGCGGAGCTTTCGGATCGCTATATCACCGGTCGCTTCATGCCCGACAAGGCGATC